>JBDHVF010000521.1:0-6140 GCA_039809605.1 Polyangiales bacterium
ATCATACGACCCTCTCGTCGTGCGCGTAGAGCGTGAACGACTCTCCGCGCGCGAACGCGGCCAGGGTGATGCCTGCGCGGCGCGCGAGGTCGACCGCGAGCGAGCTGGGCGCCGACACCGAGGCGACCACGGGCACGCCCGCGGCGTGGGCCTTCTGCACGATCTCGAAGCTCGCGCGGCCGCTCACCACCAGCACGCGCCCCGCGAGCGGCACGGACCGCGCGCGCAGCATCGCGCCCACGACCTTGTCGACGGCGTTGTGGCGGCCGACGTCTTCGTAGGTGGCGACGTGCTCGGCCGCGAAGGTGAAGAGCCCCGCGCCGTGGCACCCGCCCGTCTCGCCGAAGAGCCGCTGGCGGTCGCGCAGCGCGCGCACGCAGGCCGAGAGCGCCCGCGCCTCGATCGGCTCGCCCGCGGGCACGGGCGCGCGCGCCGCGAGCAGGTCGTCGACGGTGCGCCGCCCGCACACGCCGCAGGCCGACGTGGTGAGCGTGCCCCGCCGCGCGGGCGCGCGCGCGTCGACGTCGATCACCACGCCCGGCGCGGCCGTGACCTCGAGGGTGTTGCCCCAGCCCGGCTCGCCGGGCCGCCCGCAGTGCGCGATCGACGACACGTCGTCGGCCGAGGTGATGAACCCCTCGGCGAAGAGAAAGCCCAGCGCCAGCTCGCGGTCGTCGCCCGGCGTGCGCATCGTCACGGCCAGCGTGTCGCCCGCCACGCGGATCTCGAGCGGCTCCTCGGCGGCCACGGCGTCTCGCTCGCGCGCCGCGGCGACCCCGTCGACGACGCGCACGACCTCGGGGTGATGCGTTCTCGACGGCATGGCCCGCGCTCAGTGTCGCACCGGGCCGCGCGCGATGCACGGGCCACGACGGCGCGGTGAGCGCGCAGGGTGATGCGAACGTTGGGGCCGCGCGTCCGCGCGGGTGATGCGGGCGTCGGGGGTTGCTCGGATGCGCGGGTGATGCGGGCGTTGGGGTTGCGCGTCCGCGCGGGGAATGCGGGCGTTGGGGTTGCGCATCCGCGCGGGGAATGCGGGCGTTGGGGTTGCTCAAACCCGGCGTCGAGCCGCCGGGCTGTGCAGGGATGCGGCCCCTTCGGGGCGCAAGGATGGGGGTAGTCCATCGGGCCGATGAGACCGCGGGCGTTGCGGTGAGCTCGCGCGAGCACCAGCGTGGGTTACCCATGCGCGGCGCGTCCCGACCGTTGCGGCGTTCGGGCGCGACGCACCACGTCGGCGGCACGCGCGAATCGGCGATCCCCCATTCTGGCGCCCCGAAGGGGCCGCATTCCTGCACAGCCCGGCGGCTCGACGCCGGGTTTGAGCAACCCCAACGCCCGCATTCCCCGCGCGGACGCGCAACCCCAACGCCCGCATTCCCCGCGCGGACGCGCAACCCCAACGCCCGCATTCCCCGCGCGGATGCGCAACCATCACGCCCGCATTCCCCGCGCGGATGCGCAACCATCACGCCCGCATTCCACGCGCGGATGCGCAACCCCGTCGTCCGCATCACCCGCGCGGACGCGCATCCGTTAGCCTCACCGCATGACATGGCGATGGCCGCTCGCGAGGCGCACGCACCCGCTGCCCGAGGCCCCCGCCGCGGGCGCGTTCGGGGCGGTGCGCCGCCACGACGTGCACACGGGCGTGGACCTCTACGCCGAGCCCGGTGACGAGGTGCTCGCGGTCGAAGACGGGGTCGTCGTGGCCGTCGAAGATTTCACGGGCCCGCGCGCGGGCTCGCCCTGGTGGCACGACACCCGCGCGGCGCTGGTCGAGGGCGCGAGCGGCGTGGTGCTCTACGGCGAGCTCGACCCGAGCGTGGCGGTGGGAGACCCCGTGCGGCGCGGCGACGTCGTGGGGCGCGTGCGCACCGTGCTGCGCCATGACAAGGGCCTGCCCATGACCATGCTGCACCTCGAGCTCTACGCGCCCGGCGCGCGGGCTTCGACCTGGTGGCGCCGCGGCGAACCGCGGCCCGAGTCACTGCGCGACCCGACGGGGCTCCTGCGCGACGCCGTGGTCGAGGGCTGAGCGCACGTCGGCGTAGGGCGTGACGCAGGGGTGCCCGCTCGCGTAGCGGTAGTGCGCGACGCGGCCCGGCTCGATCGCGAGCAGCGTCGACGAGACCGTGCCGTACGCGGGCGTGTGGATGCACAATGCCTGGAGCCTGCGCGCGAGGAACTTCGGGAAGAGCGACCCCGGCGGCGGGTCTTCGAGCAGCTCTTCGAGCGGCAGGTCGTGGTCGGAGAGGGCCGCGGAGAGGCGCGGTTGGAGCTCGTCCCACGGCATCGCGGCGAGCGCGGGGTCGGCGAGGCGGGCTTCGACGCGCGCGGTCTTGGGGAAGTGCGGTGACCCGATGCGGTCGTTGGCGAGGGCGCGCACGCCGTCGCCGAGGGGCTCGATGGTGACGAAGGGCTCCTCGCGGCGCACGTAGGCGACGTGGAGCTGCGCGACGTCGCCGAACATGAGGTTGAAGGGGTTGTACGCGCGCGCGTCGAGGGCGCGCAGGCGGTCGATCACCGCGCCGGTCTCTCCGTCGCGCAGGCAGTCGAGCACCACCTCGCCGCGGGAGCGCAGCGAGCGGTCGGCCGCGTGCCACGTGCGCTGGTTGGTCACGCCCACGAAGAAGCCCCGGTCGGTCACGCCCATCCACGTTCCGCCGCGGTCGCCGTCGCGCCCGCCCACGACGCGCGGGGCGTCGACGAGCACGCCCGGCGGCGTCGCGTGGCGCGTGTAGAACTCGTCGCGGTTCGCCGCGATCACCAGCGGGAACTCACGGTGGACGTTCCGCATCGCCACGATCGTGCACATGCACGGCGGTTCGTAGTGCGCGCGGGCCGGGGGTTCAAGTCACGGGGTGCAGCGGCCCGAGACGCAGGTGCGCGAGCCACCGCACAGGTTTCCGCACATGCCGCAGTGGTAGGGGCTGGTCGAGAGGTTGGCGCACACGCTCCCGCAGCGCGTCTCGCCGGGGTTGCAGGGGGGCAGGCACGTTCCGCCCGAGCAGAAGCCGCCGCAGTAGCGCGAGCAGCCGCCGCAGTTCATCTGGTCGCTCTGCGTGTTCACGCACGCGCCCGAGCACGTGGAGAAGCTCGGCGGGCACACGCACGCGCCGCCCGAGCACGACTGGCCCGACGGGCACGTCATCCCGCACGCGCCGCAGTTGGTGGCGCTCGACCGCGTGTCGACGCACGCGCCGCCGCAGCGCATCTGCCCCGCGGCGCACGCGCACGCGCCCGCGACGCAGGTCTCGCCCGCGGCGCACGCGCGCCCGCACGCGCCGCAGTTGGTCGCGCTCGACCGCGTGTCGACGCAGGCGCCGCCGCAGAGCATCCCCACGGCGCACGCGCACGCGCCCATCACGCACGAGGCCCCCGTGGGGCACGCGTTGGTGCAGCTCCCGCAGTAGATCGGGCTCACGCGCGTGTCGACGCACATGCCGCCGCAGAGCGTGAGGCCCGAGGGGCACGCGCACGAGCCGCCCACGCACGTGAGCCCCGCGGGGCAGGCGTTGCCGCAGCGGCCGCAGTTCGCCGCGTCGGCCGTGAGCGACACGCAGCGCGCGCCGCACATCGAGAGGCCGGGGCCGCACGCGGGCTCCTCGGGCGCGTCGATCACGTCGGGCGCGTCGGGCGTCTCGGTCACGTCGTCGGAGATGTCGGCTGCGTCGGGGGCGTCGGTGACGTCGTCGGTGACGTCGTCGGCGTCGGTGACGTCGTCGGGCGCGAGGTCGGCGGAGAGGTCGTCGACGGACGCGTCGGCGTCGGGCTCCTCGTTGCCCTGCGCGCAGCCCGCGAGGGCCACCAGGGCGAGCAGCAATGCGCAGGCGGGGCGCGTCACGAGGGCGAGTGTGCGGGCACCACGGCGGCGCTCGCAAGGGCCGTCGTCACGCGAGGTCGAAGAGCAGCACCTCGCCGCCCGCGACGCCCTCGATGTCGACGTGGTGTTCGTCCGAGAGGGCCGCGCCGTCGCCCTCGGAGAGCTCGCGGTCGTTGACCCGCACGCGCCCGCGGGCGACGTGCACCCAGGCGTGGCGGCCCTGGGCGAGCGCGTGCCGCGTGCGCTCGTTGGCGTCGAGGAGCCCCGCGTACACCGAGACGTCCTGGTGCACGGTGACGGACCCGTCGCGGCCGTCGCGCGAGGCCACGAGGCGCAGCCGCCCGCGGCGCTCGGCGTCGTCGAAGCGCCGCTGCTCGTAGCCCGGCGCGAGCCCGTGGCGCTCCGGCAGGATCCAGATCTGAAGGAAGTGCACGCCCTCGTCGCGCGAGGGGTTCGACTCGCTGTGCGTGACGCCCGTGCCCGCGGTCATGCGCTGCACGTCGCCGGGGCGGATCACCGATCCGTTGCCCATCGAGTCGCGGTGCTCGAGCGCGCCCGAGAGCACGTACGTGAGGATCTCCATGTCGCGGTGCGGGTGCGTGCCGAAGCCGTGGCCGGGGTCGACCAGGTCGTCGTTGATCACCCGCAGCGTGCGGAAGCCCATGTGGTTCGGGTCGTAGTAGTCGGCGAACGAGAAGGTGTGGTGGGTGTCGAGCCAGCCGTGGTCGGCGTGGCCTCGCTCTGCGGCGCGTCGAATGACCATCATGGCGCGTTCCTCCTGGCGCGAGGCAGCATGGTGCCGCGACCCCGCGAGCGGAAGATGCGCCCGCGCGCACCGGGCGGTTGCCCGCGCGCTACGCCATCGCGCTGGTGGCGGCGGCGGCGCCGCGCGCGGCGGCGGCCTCGGGCTGGCTGTAGCGGGCGGCGGCCTTCGCGTGCTCGTCGCGCACGCGCCGCACGAGCTCGGGGGGCTCGCGCACGACGGCGTTGGAGCCCCAGCGCAGCACCCAGCCCACGACCTCGGTGAGGTTGGTCACGTCGAACTCGACGCGCAGGCTGTCGTCTTCGAGCCGCGAGAGCTTCTGCGAGTGGTGCCACTCGCGGGGCTCGATGTAGGGCGCCACGCCGGCCGCGAAGTCGACCACCACGTGCTGCCGCTCGCCCGTGGTGAAGAGCCCGAAGGCGCCTTCGAAGTTCTTCGACACGTCGATGCTCGGGTCGCGCTTGAACGGCGCGTTGGCCATGGCCCTGACCCTTCGCATGCGCTCGACGGCGAAGGTGCGCAGCTCGCCCTTCTGCACGTCGCGCCCCACCACGTAGAGCCCGTTCTGGTAGAGCACCAGCGCGTAGGGCTCGACCTTGCGCAGCCCCGGCGTCGTGCCGCCCTCGTACTGGAACTGCAAGGTGAGCGTGCGCAGGATGCCGTCGTAGATCTCGTAGATCTGGTCCTTGAGCTTGCGGTAGCTCTTGGGCGCCTCGGGGATGTACACGAAGCGCTCGGTCATCGCGCCCTCCTCGTCGCCCGCGGGGAAGAGCTTGGCGAAGAGCTGCGAGAAGTCGTCGTGCAGGGGCGTGCCCGCGAGCACGTCGAACACCCTGCGCACGGCCGCGAGCGAGTAGCGCTGAAAGCGCGTGAGGCGGATGGGCTCGGTCGTGCGGCCCGTGCGCATGCGCCGCACCCGGCGCTCGCCGTCGACGTCCGCGTGCTCGATCTCGGTGCCCGACATCTCGAGGGCCTTGAGGTCGCGGCGGATCGAGCGCGCCGTCACCCCGAGCTCGCGCGCCGCGTCGTCGATGCGCACGCCCTCGGGCGAGGCCTCGAGGAGCTGGAACAGACGGAAGAGCCGTACCGCCTGCGTGTACTGGCCCGACGGACGTCCGGGTGAGGGCTTGCGAGGCATGGGACGGTCAATGTCACACTCTCGCGCGCGCTTCAAGCGCCCACGTCACGGCGAGAGGCGGTTGAGCATGCGCGCGAAGGGGATGGTCTCGCGCACGTGCTGGAGGCCGCACGTCCACGCGACGGTGCGCTCGATGCCGAGGCCGAAGCCCGCGTGGGGCACCGAGCCGTAGCGCCGCAGGTCGAGGTACCACTCGAACGCGGCCTTCGGGAGCTTGTGGTGCTCGATGGCGGCCTCGAGCGTGGCGAGGTCGTCCTCGCGCTGGCCGCCGCCGATGATCTCGCCGTAGCCCTCGGGGGCGAGCACGTCCATGCCGAGCGCGAGGCGGGGGTCGCTCGCGTCGCGCTTGAAGTAGAACGCCTTGAGGCTCGCGGGGTAGCGGTGAACGATCACCGGGCGGTCGAAGCGCGACG
>JBDHVF010000522.1:0-6138 GCA_039809605.1 Polyangiales bacterium
GCCTTCGCGCCGCCGCGCATGCCCCGCCACCGCCCGCCCGCGCCGCCCGACCTCGCGCGCGACCGCCCCGGCGCCGCCGTGCTCCCGCGGGCCTACCACGTGATCGACGCGATCCGCTGGCGTGGCCTGTGGATCGCGAGCACCGGCAGCGTGCCCCCGGGCCAGCGCGCGTGGCGCGACGACTCGCCGGGCGCCCTGCACGTCGCGAACGCGAGCGGCGCGCGCTGGACCTACGCGCTCGGCTACCCCGCGCGTGCGCGCGGCGACGCGTGGCGGCTCACGTACATGGTGCGCTTCCGGGGACGGCTCTACGCGGGCGTTCAAGACTACTTCGGCCGCGAGCCCAACGACTACGTGGTGCTCGACGCGCCCGAGGGCGTCGCCGCCGTGCGCGCCGAAGACCTGCGCGCGCGGCGCGTCACGCGCCACGGCGGCGCCCACACGCTGCGCTGGTTCGCAGACCGCGGACGCCTCTACTGGATCACCCTCGAGCGCGACGGCCGCACGCACCTGCGCGAGACCGACGACGGCGACGCGTGGCGCGAGGTCGCGCTGCCCGACGAGGCCGGCAACCCCACGGACGTCGCCCGCTGGCGCGACGGCCTCGTGGTGCTCACCGACGACGGCCTGTGGCGCGTCGACGGGCCGCGACCCGCGCGCATCGCCTCGGCGCCCGTGGTGCCCGGCCGCTGGCGCGGTCAGCGCACGATGGAGAGCGTCTTTCGCGTCGACGACGTGTTCTGCGCGGCGCCGCTCGGGGTGTACCGCGGCGAGCTCTACGCGGGCTCGCAGCGCGACGGCGCGCTCTGGCGGGTCGTCGCCGAGTGACCGCAGGAGTTCAGAGGCTCTCGAGCTGCCTCGCGATCGCGGCCCACGCGCCGCGCAGGTGCGAGTCGCACATCGGGTAGAGCATCCCCTCCTCCTTCACGTTGTGCTGCTGAATGAGCATCATCAGCGTGTCGCCGTGGTCGACCAGCGCGCCCGCGTCGCGCCCGGCGACCTGCGCCATCTGGTCGAGCAGGCCCCGCATCTGCTGGTGCTCGATGCGCATCACGCGCGTCGGCCCCATGGTCATCCCCGTCGCCTGCTCGAACGCGGGGAAGAGCACCTGCTCCTCCATGTTCAGGTGGCGGCGCATCGCCGCGTCGAAGGTCTTGAACGCCGCCGCGGCCTTCGCCGCGTCACCCGCGTCCGCCGCCGCCTCCACCGCCGCCCAGAGCTCGTCGCACGCGCGGTGGTCCGCGCTGAAGTACGCCATCGCGCCCGCCGCCGGGCTGATCCTCTCGCTCATGTCCGTCTCCTCCGTGGCCCTTCGCCAAAGCCGTCGCGGCTTGTTATCATTCGATAACATGCTGAAGCTCTTCACGCCAAGGGTCCCGACCGCCGAGCGGCAGGAGCAGATCGTGGAGGCCACGCTGCGCCTGCTCGCGCGCACGCCCGTCGACGCGCTCACGACGCGCGAGCTGGCCGCGGAGCTCGGGCTCACGCAGCCCGCGCTCTTCCGCCACTTCCCCAGCCGCGAGGCGCTGCTGCTCGCGGTGGTCGCGCGCGCGCGCGGCGAGCTCGAGGGCATCGCGTCGGAGGTGCTCGAACGCGGCGGCCCCGCGCCCGCGCAGCTCCGCGCGCTCGGCGCCGCGCTGCTCGAGCACGTGGAGCGCAGGCCGGGCCTGCCTCGCCTGCTCTTCGCGTCGGCCACGCCCGCCGCGGGGCCCGTGCGCGACGCCCTCGGCCACGTGGTCGCCATGCAGGCCGCGCTCGTCGCCGAGCTCGTGCGACAGGGGCAGCGCGAAGGAGACCTCTCGGCCTCGTGCGACGCCGACCACGCGGCCACGCTCTTCGTCGGCATGGTGCAGGGCCTCGTGCTGCGCTGGGAGATCGCCGCCCGCCAGGGCCCCCTCGCCGCGCGCTTCGCGCCGCTGTTCGAGCTGTGGCTCCACGGCGTCGGCCGCGACCGCCGCGCGCCCGCCGAGGCGCAGGTCCCCGCCGCCCCCGCGCCCGCGAAGGGGCCCCTCGCCTCGCTCGACGTGCGGCCGCTCATCGCGCGCTGCGTCGACCCGCTGGCGGCGATCCTCGCCGCGCTCGACGGTCTGCCCCCCGCGGGTGTGCTCGTGCTCGAGGCGCCCTTCAAGCCCGCGCCGCTGCTCTCGCTGCTCGCGCGGCGCGGCCACGCGGTCACCGCCGAGTCGCTCGCGCGCGACCACTGGCTCGTCGAGGTGGTGGCCCGAGGCGCAGCGCCCGTCGAAGACCTGCGCGAGCTCGAAGCCCCCGAGCCGCTCGAGCGCGTGCTCGCCGCGAGCGCCGCCCTCGCGCCGGGCGGGGTCTACCTCGCGCGCCTGCCGCGCTTTCCCCGCATGCTCGTGCCGCGGCTGCGCGAGCGAGGCGTCACGTATTCGATCGTCGAGCGCCCCGACGGCGCCGCGATCCTGCGAGTGGAGAGGCCCTCATGAGCGACGCCACCCCTCGCGCCGCGCCCGCGGGTGACGGCCTCGGCATGGCGGGCCTGCGCACCGACCAGGCACCGCCGCTCTCGATCCCCGCGAGCTTCTTTCTGCTCGCGCCCGTCGCCATGTTCGCCGCGGGCGCGCTCCTCGCGCTGCACGGCCGGGCCGTCTTCGAATCGCGCTGGACGCCGCTCGCGATGGCCGCGACGCACCTCGGCACGCTCGGCTTCCTCGGCTCGATCATGCTGGGCGCGCTCTACCAGATGATCCCCGTGGTCGCGGGCGCGCCGGTGCCCGCCGCGCGGCTCGCGCACGCCGTCCACGCGGCCTTCGCGCTCGGCGTGGCCTCGCTCGTGTGGGGCCTCGGCGGCGGGGGCGCGTGGCCGATGCTCGTCGCCCACTCCGTCCTCGGCGGGGCCGTGTTCGCGTTCCTCGCGCCCGTGGCCGTCGCGCTGATCCGCGCGCCCACGCGCGGCGAGACCGTCACCGGGATGCGCCTCGCCGCGGCGGGCTTCGCCTCGCTGGCGACCTTCGGGCTGCTCATGGCGCTCGTGCGCGCGGGGCGCTTCGCGCTGCCCGGAGACTCCATCGCGTGGGTGAGCGCCCACGCGGCGCTCGGCGGCCTCGTGTGGGTGGGCGGGCTCATCACGGCCGTCTCGTGGCAGGTGGTGCCGATGTTCTACCTCACGCCGCCGATCCCTCGCTGGAGCCAGCGGCTCACCGTCGTGGCCGTGGCGATCGCCCTCGTCGCCGCGCCCGCCGCCGTCATGCTCGGCGCGGCCCCCCTCGCCGTCGCGCTCGGCGCGCTCCCCGCGGCGGTGGCCGTGTGGGTCGTGCACCCGATCGTGATCGCCCGCGCGCTCCGCAGGCGCAAGCGTCGCCGCGTCGACGGCAGCGCGCGCTTCTGGTGGGCGGGCCTCGCGTGCGCGCCCCTCGCGCCGCTGCTCGCCGCGGGCGCGCTCCTCGGCGACGACCCGCGGTGGTCGGTCGCGCTCGGGTGGACCGTCGTCTGGGGCTGGGCGGGCATGATCGCCCACGGGATGCTCACGCGCATCGTGCCCTTCCTGGTGTGGTTCCACCGCTACTCGCCGCTCGTCGGGCGCGAGCCGGTGCCGTCGATGCGCGAGCTCTTGCCCGACGCGCGCATCCGCGTGGCGCTCGCGCTGCACGCGGGCGCGGTCGTCGCCGGAGAGGCCGCGCTCCTCACGCGCTGGTGGCCGCTCGCGCACGCGGCGGGCGCGCTCCTCGCGGCGACCGCGATCGCGCTGGCCGCGAACCTGATCCGCACGCTGCGCCGTCGGCCGACGCGGTAGCGCTACGGGCCCTGGCGCACGAACACCGTCTCGGAGTTGTCGGTGTACGAGAAGAAGTGCGCCTCGGCGGGCGTGGCGTTGTAGCCGACGACGAAGCTCATGCCCGCGATGGAGGCCGGGCACGCGACGGTGGCCGTGAGCATCGCGCCGCTCACCGAGAGCCGCTCGGCGAGCTGCTGAAAGGGCGCGCCGTCGCGCATGCCGTTGAGCGCCGCGACCGTGCCGCTCTCGTCGAGCCGCATCGTCGCCTGCCAGGTGTGCACCGTCCCCATCGTGGCGCCGTGATAGATGTGGGCCGTCTGGTGGTAGGTGCCCGCCGCGAGCCTGCCGCCTGTGAGTGACGACATCGCGGGCATCGGCGTCGCGACGTAGGTGTCCATGATGACGGCGGCCGTGTTGGCGGGGAGCATCGCGCACAGCCCCGCGGCGTCGGGCGCGACCGCCGCGTCGGTCGTCGCATCGGGTGCAGGCGCGTCGGGTGCAGGCGCGTCGGGTACGCTCGCGTCGGGTGCAGGCGCGTCGGGTGCGGGCGCGTCGGGTGCGGACGCGTCGGGTGCGGAGACGTCCTGCGGCGCGGCGTCGCTCGTGGCGACGTCGCTCGGCGCATCGACGGCCGCGGCGTCGGGCGGCGGATTGCTCGACTCGCCGCTGCACGCGACCGCGCAGAGCGCCAGAAGAAGGCCCGTGAAGACATGCTTCGTACGCATCGGGGCGCATACGCTCGCTTCGACGACGAGGCGATGTCAACGCTCCTCGGGACGCGATCTGGCGAGCGGAGCAGAGCGCCCCTCTCCCCTCGACACGAACGCCGCGCCGTGGTGGCGGCGCGCCACGTTGACGACGCGCGCCGTTCGGATAGCTCTGGTGGCGCATGAACCGCCGCTTCGCGCCGCCTTCGCGTGGCGCATCGATCGACGCGCGCCGCCACGCAGTCCTCGTCGTCGCGCTCTCGGCGTGCGGCGCCGAGGCGAGGACGACCGCCCCCCCGCCGTCGCCCGACGTGCCGGGGGACGTGTCCCTCGACGCGAGGCCCGACGTGACGCAACCCCGTGACGCCGCCGACGACCTCGCGGCCGTGAGCGACGTCGCGGTCGCGCCCGACATCGCGGCCTCGCCAGATGCCGCGGCCCCGCCCGACGTCGCGCCCGACGCCTGCGTGCCGACCGTGGCCCGCGGCGGCGAGGCCACCGACGCGCTCTGCGCCGACGGCCGCGACAACGACTGCGACGGCTACGTCGACTGCCGCGACTTCAACTGCTCGCGCAGCGCGTCCGTCAGCGTGTGTCGCCGCGACGGAGGCGCCGTCGACGCGCCCGCGCCCGACGCGCCCGCGCTCGACGCGCCCGCGCCCGGCGTCGTCGGGGCGTCGGGGGGCAGCGTGGAGCTCCTTCGCTTCGCGGCCTTCGGTGACGTGCGCCCGCCCGTGGAGAACGACACCTCGCGCTACCCCGCGGCGATCTTCGGCGCGGTGATGGACGGCGTCGCGTCGCTCGGCGCGCAGTTCGCCGTCGCCTCGGGCGACTACATGTTCGCCTCGACGTGGAACGCCGCGGGCGTCTCGGCGCAGGTCGACATGCTGCTCGCCGCCGAGCGGCGCTTCGGCGGGCACGTCTTTCACGCGATGGGCAACCACGAGTGCACCGGCGCGTCGAATTCGAACTGCCCCGCGGGCAGCGAGACCGCGAACGTGCGGGCCTTTCGCGCCCGCCTCGCGCCCGCGTACCCCGCCCCCTACTACGACTTCGTGGTGCAGACCTCGCGCGGCGACGCGCACTTCGTCGTCACCGCCCCCAACGCCTGGAGCCCGGCGCAGAGCGACTGGCTCACCCGCGCCCTCGCGCGCCCCGCGCTCTACACCGTCGTCGTCGCGCACGAGCCCCCGGGCCAGCGCGAGGCGCCCGGCAGCATGCCCATCGAAGACGCCATCCGCGCGCGCCCCGGCGGCGTCACGCTGCGCCTCTACGGCCACAACCACCTCTACGCGCACCCGCAGGTCAACGCGATCGTCACCGGCAACGCGGGCGCGCCGCTCGCGAGCGCCTCGGGCTCCTACGGCTTCGCGATCGTCGAGCAGCGCGCCGACGGCGACCTCGTCGTCACCGCCTACGACGTCGGGAGCCCTCCCATGGTGGCCGACTCGTTCGTGCTCACGCCCGCCGGCGCGCGCGCGCGGTGATCACGGCCCCGCTCTTCGTGCTGGTCGCGCAGCTCGCAGGCGGCCCGTGGGCCACCGCCCTCGAGGCCCTGCGGTCGGGCCGCGACGCCGAGGCGCGCGCGAGGCTCGAGGCCCTCGGCGCCGACCCGTCGCTCGCCCCCGAGGCGCGCGCGCACGCGTGGTCGTGGGCCGGACAGCTCGCGGCGAGGCGCGGCGCCCTCGACCTCGC
>JBDHVF010000523.1:0-6137 GCA_039809605.1 Polyangiales bacterium
TCCGATCGTGCCCAGGTGCTCCGGACACGTGCCCACGTGCGAGCGGACTGGGTGCCCAGGTGGGCCGGAATACGCATTCCGCCGCTGCTTCCGCCGGTGACGGCGCCGCCCGCCGTCCGGCCGCGCGTTCATTCACCGGCGCCGCAGCCCTACCAGAACTTCCGCGCCTGTCTGCGACAGGAGTTCGAGTACACGTGCGCGCTCTGCCTGCTCCACGAGAGCGACGTGGCACCGCTCGGCGTCGAGGGCACGGGGCTGTTCTCGATCGAGCACGTCGAGCCCCAGAGCGCGCGCCCCGACCTCGCCGACACGTACCGCAACTGCTTGTTCGCATGCAGGTTCTGCAACACGCGGCGCGGCGACCTGCCCGTGAAGCGAGCCGACGGAACGAGGCTGCTCGACCCGACGCGCGTCGCCTGGAGCGACGCGTTCGAGGCCAACGACGATCGACTGGAGCCCAGAGCTGGGAGCACCGAGGCCGGTGCCCGGTACACCGCCGAGGCCTATCGGATCAACGATCCGCTTCGCGTGCGACTCCGGCGGGAGCGGCGCACGGCGATCCTCGGCGCGCTCCAGCAACTGCGGGACCTCGCGATGGTTCAGCGGCGCGTTCGCCTCGCGGCGGAGGAGCTCGCGCAGGCCGGCAACCTCTCTGGCGCCGAAGATTTGCGCACGGTCGAGCGGCCGCTGCGGGAGTTCCGCGCACGCGTGGTCGCCGCACTCAAGCGCTTCGCGGTCGTCCCCGAGGGGGCGCCCACGTCGTGCCGGTATCGAACTGAAGCCCTCCCAGGCGCGGCCCTGATTCGCTCGCAGGCGATCATGGCGCTCGCCGCGAAGTGATCGCGCGCCTCCGGGCGAATGGAGTTCTGGCGCCATCGACGGCAGGGCCTTCCACGGAGCGTCGCCCTCGCACGAACTGTGGCCGGCCGAGGACGCGCCCGTGGCCGTGCGAGCCCTCGCGCTGGTGACCGAGCACGAGCGCGCCGGCGCGCCGCCGATCCGGGTGTACCACTTCCTGCTGCGGCTCCCCGCGGACCAGGAGGCCGAACGGTGAGGTCCAGAGGGCCGCGGTTGAGCTGGGCGACAGGCCGATGGTTCGTACTCGAACTAGATGGTCATTTCAGCCATGGACATCGCACTTCCGCGGCTAAGTAGGTGTGCAGAAGTTCTGTCGGAACTGACGCAGCCAGAACTTCTTCGACAGCATGCCGGCCTTCCGCAGTGCTTCGGTGGGCGACAAGCTGCGCAGCCAGACCTCGCCAGCGGTCACCTCCGAGTCGATCGTGGGGTACTGACGGTTCGCCGCCAGCCGCCGCTTCAACTCGCGCCAGAGGTGATCCATGCCGTTGAGTTCCGAGCACTGCTTCGGGAGCCAGAGCAGCACGACGCCAAGGCGTGCCGCGAGCTCCTGGGAGTGGAGCGCGGTGTGGCAGGGGGCCCGGTCCAGCAGCACCCAGAGCGGCCGACCCGCGTAGCGACGTCGCAGCTCGCGCAGGAACGTCTGGAAGTCCTCGCGGCGCATGCGCCGACTGTGTCCGACGACGCGATGACCGGTCCGGATGTTGATCGCGCCCCACAACGTGCGCTTCGCGTTCCGGCCGGTGATCGCCACGCGTGCCTGTGCGCCGCGCGGCGCCCACGCTGCGTGCAGCGGCGGGAACCAGCGCAGGATCGTCGCGTCGAGGACGAGGATCACGGCGTCGTGCGGCGCACGTTTCAGGCGGCGAACAAGCCCCCCTTTTTCTGGGCCCGGTGCGGGTCCTTGGTCGCGTAGACGTAGCGCGGTCGCTTCCAGCGGAGGCCGAGAGCGCGCATCCGTCGGCGCAACGTGGCCGACGTGATCGGGCAGTCGTAGCGCGCGCTCAGGTACGTCGCGAGGAGCGCCACCGTCCACCCGTTCGCCGCGTATCCGAGTCGCCACGGCGCGCGCCGCAGCGCCGCCAGGATGCGCGGCGCCGTGATCGCGTGCGCGCTGGGCGGGCGGCCCCGCCGCGGCTGCGTGCAGAGCGCAGCGGGACGCCGTACTGCGCGGTACCGCGCGACACACCGCATGACCGTGCGGGCGCTCAAGCCCGTCGCCGCGGCGACCTCCGCGGGCGACATCCCACGCGCGACCAGCAGCACGGCCTGCAGCCGGCGATACGTCGCGACGTCGACGACGCCGCAGAGAGCTCGCGCGAGGCGCCGACGATCACGACCGTCGAGGTTCCGTTGGTGGGGAGTGCGTGCGCGCTGCATGCCCCGAGCCTGGGCCGCGCCCCATTTCGGTCAAGACTTCTGCACACCTACTTAGAACGCATGGTTGCTCTGGATCACCTGGATATGGTTCGGAACCAAACGAGATCGGGTCGTGCTCGAATCCGAGCCTCGCCGCAGTCACGTCGAGCGTGCTACGCAGGCCGAGGGTCCCCACGAGCGCCCCTTGATCGGAGGACCCGCCCGTTCAAGCTCGCGCTTCGCGTCGCTCACGGCCTCGACGCATACGACCGCGCGGGACGGATGCGTCAGCAGGGGCGGTACTGGCTGCTCGTTCCGTCGTCGGTCGCGCCGCGGGTGCGATGGTGACGCGCGCCACGCGCCGCCTCGTCTGCCTGTGCTTGCTCGCGAGCGCGCTCGCGTCCGCAGCGTGGGCGCAGCGCGTTGCCCCGCCCCTCGCCGCGCGCATCCGTTCCCCCGGCGCAGGCGTCGTCGACGAGCGGCTCTCGGTGCACCTCGACGCCGAGGTGTCGCCCCCGTCGGTGTCGACCGCACGCCTCGACGTGAACGGCGTCGCCCGCGAGGTCCGTGTCTCCGGAGGGCGCGTCGCGCAGGAGATCGCCGTGCTCCCTGGCGTCAACCGCGTGGTGCTCTCGGTGGCGCGCGGGGCGGCGACAGCCCGCGCCTCGACGACGTTCTTCGTGCGCTGCGCTCGCTCGGACCTGCGCGTGGTGATGACGTGGGTCGAGCGCGGAGTGCGCCTCGCGCCACAAGTTCTCGAGCCCGGCGAGGCAGAGCCCTGGACGGTGTGGTCGGGCGGGTCCTTCGAGACCCGAGGAGAGGACGGGCTGCGGATGTCGGCGGGGCTGATCACGACGGCGCGCGCAGGCCGCTACGCGATCGGTGTGGAGCTCCCAGTCGGCTACGACGGCGCGGAGCCCTCCCAGCCGTCGTGGAACGAGTCGATCGAGCGCCTCGACACGATCGACCGTTCGCTCGCGACCGTGCTCCCCGCGCGCCGTGCGGCGCTCGTGCGCGAGCGCAACACCGTGCTCGCGGCCCTCGACGCCTGGGCCACGCCCCTCGCGCGCCGCATCGTGGTGCACGTCGACGTCGTGCTCTTCGCGGGGGCCGCTGGAGAGCGGCGGTGGCGCTTCGACCGTGCGTTGGTGCCCGTCGGCGCATCCGCCGAGCTCGGCGCGTTCGAGGTCACCGATGCGATGATCCGCGCGGCCCACCCCGGCGACGAGGCGCCGTGAGACCGTCGTGGGCCGTCGTCGTGGCGGTGTGCCTTCGGGCGCCGCACGCCTTCGCCGACCCGCCCTCGGCGTCGCTTCCGATAGGCCTCCCCGCGAGGCCTTTCCTGTTCGTCGACGCGCCTCGAAGGTACCTCTCGGGAGCCCCCACGTCCGTGCACCTCCGCACCACCCTGGAGGGGCCCGTCGAAGTCGCCGTCTATCGTCTCCTCGCGTTCGGCAGGTTCGCGACGGAGCCGCTCCCGCGGGAGGGCGTCGGCGTCGCGCGCGGCCCCCTCGGCGCCGAGGCCGAGGCCCTTCTCCTGCGGCTTGGCGCTCTCCCTCGACGCGGGACGCTGCTCGAGCTGCTCTCGCACACGACGGTTGCACCGCAGCGACGTGTCACGGCTCCGCGCGACGAGTCCGAGAGCGATCGAGTCGAGCCGCTCTGGGGCGAAGAGAGCGATCGCTGGGCTGAGCGCGACGTGCCGACCGGGGCGCTCCCGGCGGGGCTGTATTTCGTGCGGGTGCTCGCGGGCGGTTGGGCCGCGACGGCGCTGCTCTCCGTGGGATCGCTGGTGGCGCTCGCGCGTCGTGGTCGTCGACGCAGAGGGCGACGCCCAACGCGGCGTCGTCGTGCGTCGAATCGTCGGCGGCGCGACCGCCGGAGAGCGGGTCACCGACGCGCACGGCGGCGTGGCCATTCCCGCGAGCGACACCGTCGAAGTGCGGTACGCGGCGACGCGCGGAGCCGACGTGGCCTGGGCCGATGTCGCCCACGTGCGGGCGCGACCGTGCGACCCGCGCGTCGAGCTCTTCACCGGCAGGCCCGCGTTCGGCAGCGGCGAGACGGCGCACGTGCTCGGGTACGTGCGCGGGTGTGACCAGGGCCGCGACGCGCCGATCGTGGGCGAGCGCGTGGTGTTGCGCACGGGCGACGTCGCCTCCGCCACCGCGGTCACAGGCGCCGATGGGGCCTTCACCGCCGACGTCTCCGCGCACGAGGAGCTCATCGCGAGCGTGCGCGGCGTCGACCACCGGCGCACCCTGCGGATCGAGGCTCCCCCCTCACGGCACCGCGTCGACCTGAGGTTCGATCGCGCGTGGGCGGCGCCCGGCGAGACCGTCACCGCCACGGTCGGTGACGCCGACGGGGCGTGGCCTCGCCACGCGAACCTTCGCTACGCCGTGGGAGCGGTGCGCGGCGTGACCCCCATCGGGCCGGGGCACCCGGGCGTGTTCTCCTTCGCGATGCCACCCACGAGGGAGCCGCTCGCGCGCGTGAGCGTGCGCGTCGAGATCCACGAGATCACCGACGACTACACCTTCGCGTACAACGACCTCTGGACCGGGACCCGGCCCGAGTTCTTCGAGCGCCCGCCGGCATGGTCCCCGACGCTCCCCGTGTCCCCCGCGATGCGAGGGCCGACGCGCGACGCGTTCGCGCCGGGGGACGGACTCGACGTGACGCTCGATCGCGCCCTCGTGGTGCCGGGCGAGACGCTGGGGGTCGGCCTCGTCGGAGCGTCGTCGGGCGCGACCCTCGTCACGCTGGAGCGCGGCGACGTGTGGGCCTCACAGCTCATTCCCGCGGGCGCCGCGCGCGCTACGCTGTCCGTACCCGCCGGGGCGCGTGGACTCGCGACGGTGGTCGCGACGAACGTGCACGCGGGCGAGGTGCGCTTCGAGAGCGCCGCCGTCGAGGTCGCGGCATCGCGGCGGTTCGCGCTTCGCGTGGCGACCGATCGGCGGACCTACGCAGGCGGCTCGACCGCGCGGGTGACGATCTCCGCGCGCAACGACGACGGGCGTCCCCGTCGTGCCACCGTCGTGTTGTGGGTCGCCGACGCGACGTGGTGGGAGATCGCCCCCGACGAGCACCCTCCGCCCGTGCCCGGCCTTCGGCTCGCCGAGCGTCCCGCCAGCACAGGGGACAGCGCGCACCCCCGAGGTGACGGCGAAGAGGAGGGCCGGCGCCTCGACGTCGCGCTCACGTGGAACGGCCTCGCGCTGCCGGGAGCCTCGTTCCTTCACGTGTGGGGCCACGCCGGGCCGCTGCTTCGCTTCGACGCACGGGGTACCTTCACCGCGGTCGCCGAACGCATCGCGACGGCCGCCGGGTTGAGCGGGGCCACCGTGTGCCCCAGGGCCGCACGCGCGCAGGGGACCGTGGACCTTCACGTGCGGAACGTTCCCTGGGACCTCGCCGCGGTGCGCATCGCGGGAGCCACGGGGACCGTCGCCGAGGTCGTCGAGGGGGTGTTGACCTTCCGGTGCCCCGACGACGGCGAGGGCACGATCGGCATGGGGAGCATCGGCACGATGGGCCACGGCAGCGGCTCGGGATCGGGGCAGGGGTTTGGAGCCGCCGCGCATGCGCGGTGGTGGCGCTCGGTCGGGGGGGCGGTCGCGTTCGTGAGCGGGCGGCAGGTGGACGCGTCGGGCGACGCGACGATCGAGGTGACGCTTCCGGCGCATCCTGGACGGTGGCGCTTCGAGGCCGTGGCGCTCGCCGACGACGGGGCGAGCGCGACCGCACACGAGGTCGCCACGACGCGATGAGGTGGGGGCGCTCCTCGTCGAAATGGACGAGGCCCCGTTGCGCCTCCCGAGCGCGCCGTCGTGCGGCGTGGGTCCCACGAGTTGCGCAACCAGCGTTCGAGAAGCGCCAGAAACTGCCTGAAACACAAGGGGAAGCGCAGAGGA
>JBDHVF010000524.1:0-6121 GCA_039809605.1 Polyangiales bacterium
AGTCCCGCCTCGACAAGGAAGGCCAAGCGCACCACGCCGCCCCGACCCAAGCGGGGGCTGTCGGTGCTGCTTCCCCCGTCGGCGAACGCCAAGCAGCGCAAAGCCACACGGTCGGCCGAGGACACCGCGCCACAGCGGACCTCGGGCTCCAGCGCCGCTGGTCCGCCTCGCTCCGGCAAGCCCGCGTCCGGTGGCACGCCAGTAACCGGACGGCCTCCTGCTCCCCCAGCCCCGCCGTCCGCGAGCGGGCAGACGAGTAGTGCCGCGGGTCAGCCCACCGCCCGCTCGTCGCACGCTGAGGGCTGGTGGGCGCCCGACCCGTACGGCCAGATGCGCGCGGGCGCGACGAGCCCCGCGGTCAACGTCTCGTGGGAGATGGCCCGGCGCTACTGCGGCTGGGCGGGCATGCGACTGCCGACCGAGGCCGAGTGGGAGCTCGCCGCGCGCGGCCTCGACGGACGTCGGTACCCGTGGGGCGAGCGCGCGCCCGACTGCACCCTGGCGCGCCACGCGGGGTGTGGTGACGCGCCGTTGCGCGTGGGCGCGCTGCCCGCGGGGCGCAGCGCGTTCGGGCTCTTCGACATGGCGGGCGACGTGGCCGAGTGGGTGGCCGACGCGTACGGGCCGCGCCCGCGCGACACGGGGCGCCTGACGGCCGACCCGACGGGGCCCGCGTCGGGCGGCGAGCGCGTGGTGCGGGGCGGGTCGTTCCTGTCGAACGCGGCGGAGCTCACGACGGAGGCGAGGCGCGGCGTCGACGCGCGCGAGATGCGCAGCGACGTGGGCTTTCGCTGCGCGCGCGGGCTGTGAGGGCTGGCGCAGTGTTCGAGAGGTTCTCGAACTGGAGCGCGTCACGGTCGTCGGTACCGTCGCGACGCCCACGGTCCCCCGTGCCCACGGGCGAGCGTCAGCTCGCCACGCGCTCCCTGCGCGTTGTCAGCGCGCGGGCGCCAGCATACCGAGGGCCGTAGCGAGCTGACGCTCGCCCGTGGGCACGGGGGACCGTGGGCGTCGCGGTGGCACCGATCGACGGCCCCGCGCTACGCCGCGTCGGACTCGAGCGCCGCGAAGAGGTCGTCGAGGTCGCGGCGCCCGCGCAGCGCGCCGGTGAGCTCTCCCGCGGCCTTCACGAGCTCGGCCTCCATCGCCGAGAGCTGCGTGGCGGCGATCTCGAGGCGGCGCTGGACGCCCTGCATGTCGTCTTCGCCCGCCTGCGACACGCGCTCGAGCTGCGCGCGCAGCGACTCGATCTGGAACTCGAGGTCCTTCACGTCGCCCTCGCAGCGCGCGCGCTCGGCCCTCGCGGCGCGCAGGTCGTCGGCGTAGGGCGCGGCGGCCTCGAGCGCCGAGAGGGCGGCGCGGTAGCGGGCGATCACCTGGTCGCACGGCTCCTCGGGCGAGGCGCCGAGCGCGATCACCTCGCCGTGCGCCGCGAGGAAGGGCGCCAGCAGCGGCCCCGCCTGCTCCTCGCACGCGTCGTCGCGGCGCACGGCCTCGGCGACGGCCTCGCGGGCGGCGAAGAGGTCGGTGGCGAGGGCGTCCATGGCGCGGCCGAAGCGCTGCTGGGCGTCGCGCGTGCGGTCGGCGATGGCGTCGGCGCGCGTCTGGTCGGCGAGCCACTGGGCGTGCACTTCGGCCATGGCCGTGACCGTGGCGCGCAGCCGCCCGAGCGCCGCGTAGTAGCGCGCGTCGGCGCCCGCGGGAAAGGCCCTGCGCACCATCGCCCCGAGGAGCTCGGTGCGCCGCCCCCAGCGCTCGATCGACACCACCGAGAACATGCCGCCGGCCGACGTGGCCTTCATGTCGCTCGCGAGGCGCGCGGGCGGCGTCGGGGCCACGAAGGCCCCCGAGTGCTTGCGCGGGCGGGGGTGGCGCTGCACGAGCGCCGCGAGCGCGCGCTCGACGGCGCGGGCGTCGGCGGGCCGCGCCTCGGGCTTCTTCTCGAGGCACCGTAGGATCAGCGCTTCGAACTCGGGCGGCACGTCGGGGTTGATGAGCCGCGGCGACGGCGGGGCCTCTCTCAAATGGCTGATGAGAAAGGCCGTGACGTCGCCCGCTTGAAAGGGCAGCCGCCCCGTGGCGCAGCGGAACATGATGCACCCGAGGGCGTAGAGGTCGGCCGCGGGCCCGGCCTCGGTGCTCGTGATGCGCTCGGGGGCCATGTACTGCGGCGTGCCGAAGATCTCTCCGGTGCCCGTGAGCCGCGAGTCGAGGAGGTAGCGCGCGATGCCGAAGTCGAGGATCTTCACCCGCTCGGTGCCGTCGGGCTGCGAGACCAGGTAGAGGTTGTCGGGCTTGAGGTCGCGGTGAATGACCTGAAAGTCGTGGGCGCGCGCGAGGCCCGCCACCACCTGAGACATCAGGTCGAGCACCTGCGGGATGGCCATCGCGCCGGGGTTCTTCTTGAGGAAGGCCTCGAGCGTCTGCCCGTCGAGGTACTCCATGACCATGAAGGGCGTGCCGTCGTCCATGTCGCCCTGGTCGAGGATCTCGATGATGTTCGGGTGCGCGAGCCTGCGCGTGCTCGTGGCCTCGCGGCGGAAGCGCTCGCGCAGCTTGGCGTCGCTCGAGAGGTCTTTGCGAAACACCTTCACGGCCACGACGCGGTCGAGGTGCGGCGTGCGCGCGCGGTAGACCGTGGCCATGCCGCCCGCGCCGAGGATGCTCTCGACCTGATACTTGCCCGCGATCACCGTGCCGATGAGGGGGTCGGGCACGACCACCAGCGCCGTGCGGTCGACGATGCACTGCACGGCCTCCATCGGGTATCGGAGGTTGCAGGTCGGGCAGTGTTTGAGTCCCGTCAACACGCGCGGCGGAGTGTACCATCGGCGCCCCCCCGGAGGCGCCATTTGCCCGCACCCTCGTCGCACACGTTTTCCATCGACCGCAGCCGAGACGACACCGCCCTGAGCGCGCTGGTGCGCGAGGCGTTGGGCGTGCCCTGGGCGCAGGCCAAGCGGCTCTGCGAGCGCGGCAAGGTGCGCGTCGACGGCGAGGCCGTGCTCGACCCCGGCCGCCGCGTGCGCGAGGGCAGCGTGGTGGCGATCGACCCGAGCGCGCCCGTGGCCGTGACCGCGCGGCCCGTGTCGGGCGCGGGCTCGGCGCCGGCGGTGCAGCTCCCGCGCGAGCGCGTGGTGTACATCGACGCGCACGTGCTGGTGTTCGACAAGCCGCCGGGCATCAACACCGTGCCCTACGCCGAGGGGGAGCGCGGCGCGCTCGTCGACCGCCTCGGCGTCGCGCTGCACCGCTGGGGCCTCGCGCCCGCCAACGCGCCGCTCTTCGTGGTGCACCGGCTCGACCGCGAGACGTCGGGGCTGCTGGTGTTCGGCCGCACGTGGCTCGCGCAGCGGCACCTGGCGCACCTCTTCCGCAAGCACGAGGCCGAGCGCGAGTACGTGGCGCTCGTGCACGGGCGCCTCGCGGGCGAGCGCACCTTCGACACGGTGTTCGTCGAGAACCGCGGCGACGGCCTGCGCGGCTCGGCGAAGGGCAGGGTCTCGGAGTCCTCGGGGCGCCGCGCGGTCACGCACGTGAAGGGCCTCGCGGCGCTGCCCGGCGACGGGGGCGCGTCGCTCGTCGAGTGCAGGCTCGAGACGGGGCGGCAGCACCAGATCCGCATCCACCTCTCGGAGGCGGGGCATCCGCTCGTGGGCGACCGGGTGTACATCCGCGGCTACGCGGGGCCGCTCATCGACGCGCCGCGGGTGATGCTGCACGCGCGCACGCTCGGCTTCACGCACCCCGCGAGGCCCGAGGGCGACCCCATGCGCTTCGAATCGCCCATGCCCGACGACTTCGTCGCGGTCGCGAGGCGCCTCGGGTGGAGGGGGTAGCGGCGCCCCCACTCCCGACCTCGCCCCCGCCTCGGGAGCGAGGTCGGGAGTGGGGGGCCATCACTCACCCGCACGAGCCCCCGCCCTGCGGCTCGGCGGGCGCCTCGTCGTGGGCGCCGACGTCGTTGATGCACTCGATCACCGCGGTGGCGCCCGGCGCGAGCTCGGCGCCCGCGGTGAAGCGCACGTTCTGGTTGCAGTCGGGCGCCGCGGGGTCGGGCCGCGTGTCGTACCAGAAGCCCCGCGCGCCGCTCGCGGGCTCGGCGCCGACGGGCGCCTCGACCTGATCGACGAGGCACGTGTCGAGGCCCGACTGCGCGTCGCGACCGCTCACGGTGCGGCCGCGGTCGCGCGTGCACATCCGCGCCGCGCTCATGCCGCGCGGCAGGAGCTCTCGCACCACGCAGTTGGCGCGCACGGGCGTTCCGGGCCCGGCGCAGCGGTCGCGCGCGGGCGCCTCGCCCGCCCTGCACACGCGCGGGGTCGTCTCGAGCGCCCTCGGGAGGCACCGCGCGGCGAGGCGCGACTGGATGCGCTCGAGCACCTGCTGGAGCGCCGGGGTGTAGTCGTTGGCGCAGACCGAGCTCAGCGTGCCGTTGTTGTACCGCTCGGCGAAGCGCCGGGCGACCTGCGCGATGCGCCGCGAGGGCTGCGCGAAGTACTGCTCCGCCGAGTCGCACGAGTCGGTCGGCGCCGATCCCTGGCGTCGACACGAGGGCATCACGCGGGTCGTACACGCGTCGCGGCGGGCCTGTCGCATCGAGACGGGCCCCTCGGCGCTGTCGCCCACGTAGCCGTCGGAGCCGTCGGGGTTGCTCCCGAGGAGCGCGTCGTAGTCGACCTGCCCGTCGCGCGTCGGGAGCTCGAGGGGCACGCCCGCGATGGCCGAGAAGATCACGAGGTCGGGGCGGCCGGGCTTGAGCGAGGTGAAGCCGCGGTTCGGGCGCATCGGGTCGATGTAGCGGTCGATGGGCCACGTCGGGTCCTGCGCCGAGCCGGGGGTGTAGAGGTAGAAGCGGAGGTTGAGGTCGGTGGCGTGCGACCACTGCGACGACCCGAGGTCGTAGACCGAGAGCGCGTCGGCGCAGGGGACGCCCGCCTCGGCGAAGCGGCAGTCGCGCACCGAGCCGTCTTCTTCGTCGGTGACCATCACGATGGCGAGCACGGCGTCGTCGCGCACGAAGCCCGCGTTGGGGTCGGCGTTGCCGGGCCGCTCGCGGGGGTCGTGCACCACGAGGGCGCGGTAGGCCGACTCGAGCTGCTGCTCGAGGCCGCAGCCGTCGCTGTGCAGGTACGCGTTGCACACGAAGTCGTCGCGAAAGGTCGCCGCGTCGGTCGCGCCCGCCGTGAAGGTCAGGAACGACGGGTACTGGTTCGGGTCATTGGTGCAGCGCGCGGGGCGGCGTCCCGCGGGGGCGCCCGTCCAGGGCTCGTGCTGGCGCATCGCGAGGCCGTTGCGAATGGGGTTCAGGAGCCCGTCGTCGCCCGTGTCGGTGTTGGCGCACGAGCCCACGCGGGTGCCGGGCGTGCCGAGGTCCGACGAGATCACGCCCACGTGCAGGCTGCGCACGGGCGGGTACTGCGGGCGCCCGGTGCGCGGGTCGCTCGGGGGCGACACCAGCCGGTCGATGAGCAGCCCGAAGTTGCGCGCGAGGTTGGCCTGGTTGTCGGCCATCGACCGCGAGTTGTCGACCTCGAGGAGCAGGTCGACCTTCTCGACCGCGTTGCTCGTGTACGGGATGCGAATGCCCGACTGGAGCCTCGGCTGCGGCGCGGCCACGCAGCGCTCCATGCACCCCTCCGCCGCCATCGCCGCCACGCACGCCACCACCGCCGCCGTCACGTTCGCGCTTCGTCGCATGAGTCGCCTCCTCGACGAGCGAGAGAGCAAGCGCGAGGCCCCGCGCGAAACGTCTTGTATGAAGTTGTTTCGCGCGAACGTTGGTGCCAACCGCGCAACGCGCGTTGGCGCGCGGCTGCGCCCGCGGGTTGAGCGGCGCGGCGCTTCGAAACGCGACCGCCCCTCGCGCGGTGAGGCGTCGAGGGGCGGCGGCGTTCGGAGGCGGCGACGGGTCGCTACGCGATCACATCGAGGTGGTGGTGGCGCTGGCGTTGGCCTGCACGCACTCGATCACCGCGGTGGCGCCGGGCACGAGGCCGGCGTTCTGCGTGAACTCGATGTGCTGGCGGCAGTCGGGCGCCGTGGGGTCGGGGCGGGTGTCGTAGAAGAAGCCCTCCTGGCCCGAGGGGGGCGCGTCGCCGAGGCCGACGACCACCTGGTT
>JBDHVF010000525.1:0-6120 GCA_039809605.1 Polyangiales bacterium
GCCTGGGAGTAGCCTGCATACCCTCACCCCCAACCCCTCTCCCGCGAGGGCGCGGGAGAGGGGAGCGCTGCCGCCGAAGCACCGGCGACGTCATCGTCGAACCGCATGCCATCAGCGTCTGCGTGCGAGCGTCGGCGCGCAGTGAACGTCGGCGCGCGAGCGCGTTGGCGCATCGAGCGCGCCAGGTCAGCGCGCGAGCGCGTTGGCGCATCGACCGCGCCAGGTCAGCGCGCGAGCGCGTTGGCGCATCGAGCGCGCTACGCCCGCGGCGCGACGATGACGTCGCCGCGGCTTCGGCGGCAGCGCTCCCCTCTCCCGCGCCCTCGCGGGAGAGGGGTTGGGGGTGAGGGTATGCAGGCTACTCCCGGGCACCCCCTCCCGCGTCCGCGGGAGGGGGACGGGGGGAGGGCTCGCGCTCACTCGCTACGGATCGGGGGCGGCGGCATCGGGAAGCCCGGCGACGTCGTGGTGTGCGGCGAGACGGGCGCGGGCACGACCACCGCGGGCGCGCTCGCGACGACGGTGGGCAGCGGCGGCGGCGCGAGCGGGGAGCGCGCGGGCGCGGGCGGCACGTCGAGCACGTCGGCGGCCTCGGGCTCGGGGCGGGCCGCGGCGCGCTCCTCGATCCAGCCCATGAGGCGCTCGCGCACGAAGCCCGACGCGGCGGAGACGGCGAGCGAGCCGACGGCGCGCGCGAGCCTGCCGAAGAGCGAGGGCTTGCGGGGCTTCGACGCCCGCTCGAGCGCGCGGGAGAGCTTGCGGAGCGGGCGGTTGCGCTCGTGGCGCAGGTGGTCGACCCACGCGGCCACCACGAAGGTCAGCGCGCCCGCGGCGGCCCCGATGACCAGAAAGACCGCGCGGTCGCGGCCGGGCACGCGCGAGAGCTCCGCGCGGCGGGGCACGAGGTCGTGCACGGCGTCGGTCACGGCGTGGCGCTTGCGGTCGAGCGCGTCGAGCACGGGCACGAGGCGGTGCATCACCAGGTCGCGCTTGCGCTCGAGGAGCTCGAGGTTCGTGTCGGCGTCGGTGTTCATGCGAAGTTCTCCTTGATCTGCTGCACGTCGGTCTCGAGCCGCGCGCGGGTCTTCTCCATGGGCTTCTTCGGCAGCGCGCCGAAGCCGAGCGCGCCCGCGATGGCGGCCGCCACGAGGAAGGCGCCGCCGACGAGGAGCGCGATGACGGCCGTGCCGCCGAGGGCGAGCACCAGCGCGACGGCGAGCAGGCTCAGGCCCACGACCGCGACGGCCGCGGCCGCGCCGAGCCCGATGGCCGCGTGCTCGGCCGCGCGAAGCTCGGTCTTCACTTCCTCTCGCGCGAGCTCGACCTCGACGCGCACGAGCTCACGGGCGTCGGCGATCGCCTCCTTCACGAGGTCGCCCACCGGCGCGTCCTGCAAATTCAAGGGTTCCATCGCGGGCCTCCTGGGTCCCCGCGGTGCATCGCGCATACCGCGCGTGACCGCCCGCTCCCCGCGGCGGCGCTGTGACCGCGGGCCACAGCCGACGCGGCGCGCCACGTCGGCTACGCGCCGTGGTGCAGCGGCGGGGAGGGCGGCAGCGAGCGCTCGCGCGGGGCCTTGCGCGGGGCTTCGGGCGGGCGCGTGCCGAGCACCTCGTCGAGCAGGTCTCCCACCGAGTCGCGGCGCACCCTCGCGCGCAGGAGCTCGGAGAGCTCCGACGCCCAGGGCTTGCCCTCGGCCGCGCGGATGGCCTCGGCGAGCAGCAGGGCCGACGCCGCGTTGCGCTCGCTCTCGGCCCGCACGCGCCGCGAGCGGATCACCAGCCGCGCGACCCACAGCGCGAGCGCGAAGCTCAGCCCCACGGCCGCGACCGACACCAGCTCGAGGATGCGCACGCCGTCTCGCGTGAGGTTGGTCAGCCCCCCGAGGAACGAGGGGGTGCCCGAGCGCTCCTGCGCGCGCTGCACCTGGGTCATCGCGTCGTTGCTGCCGAGCACGGCCTCGCGCGTGATGACGCGCATCATCGCGCCCACCGAGCGCGCCGTGCGCTCGTCGTTGAGGGCGCCCTCGATCGCGGGGCCGAGGTCCCTGCGCATCCCCTCGGCCACGCCGCGGCTCGCGGCATCGACCGTCGCGCGCGTGAGCCCCGCGGCCACGCGCTCCATGTCGCGCTGGTATCCCTCGCGCAGCATCTCGCGCATCGACGCGCCCACCGCGTCGCGCATCACCGCCACCATCGCGGGGCCGAGGTCCCTCCGCAGCCCCTCGGCCATGCCGCGCGAGGCGACGCGCGCGAGGGTCGCCACGTAGCGCTCCGACATCGCCTCGATGCGCGCGACGCGCTCGGGCTCCGAGAGCGCCCCGAGCGCGCCGTCGGCCACCTCGCCCGCGAACGCGCGCGCGGCCTCGTGCATCTCGGGTGAGCTCATGAGCTGCGTCAGGAGCCGCTGGTTCTCACGGTCGTTGAAGGCCCGCAGCGTGGAGTTGATCACCGGCGGCGGGAGCTCGCGCGCGACGTCCCGCGCGGTCGTCGCGCACCCGAACGCGGAGGCGCAGAGACAGAGCACCAACGGGAGAGGCGAGCGAGTTTGCATGCGGGTCGCGACGCACGCGCGGTGCCAGCGGCGCGCGCCGAGGACCGCCGCGCACAGAAGGGAGTCACCCGAGCTCCACGACGACCCGCAGCGGGAGGTGATCCGACGCGCGCCGCGCGGCGGGCGTGGCGTGCGCGCGGGCCGACGACGCGCGGCCGCGGGGGCGGAGAAAGACCCGGTCGAGCGGCAGCACGGGCCAGCGCACGGGGAACGTGGCGACGGCAGGGACCGCTTCGAACACCTCACCGAGGTGGCGCAGCGAGCGGCCGCGCGGGTACCACTCGTTGAAGTCTCCGACGAGCACCGTGAGGGCTTCGTCGCGCGCGCCGAGGGCCGCGAGGAGGCGCTCGACCTGCGCCGCGCGCTCGCCGAGGCTGAGCCCCAGGTGCGTGTCGACCACGCGCACGAGCGTGCCCTCGACGTCGAGGTCGAGGTCGAGCGCGCCGCGCGGCTCGCGCCGCGTCACCGACAGGTCGACCCAGCGCTTGTCGACCACGGGGTAGCGGCTCAGCACCGCGTTGCCCGTCGTGACGCTGCGCCGGCGGAGCGTGGGGCCCGCGACGAAGTGCAGCTCGCCCGCGCGCTGCGCGAGGTGGGCGAGCTGGTCGAAGCCCAGCGCGTCGTGCGCGTGGCAGTCGACCTCTTGAAGGCCCGCGACGTCGCAGTCGAGCTCGCGCAAGACCTCGGCGACGCGGTCGGGGTCGCAGCGGCCGTCGGCGCCCACGCAGCGGTGGACGTTGTACGTCGCCACCGTCAGGCGCCGCGCGCTCACGTCGGCGCGCCCGCGGGCTCGGGCCCGGGGTGGGGCGCCTCGCGCCGGCGCAGCCACCGGCGAAAGAGCAGCCCCGCCGCGACCAGCGCCGCGCCCGTCGCGAGCGCGAGGAGCGCGTGCGCGACGTCGGGGCGCCGCGTCGCCGCGGCCAGGCTCGTGCCGAAGAGGTTGATCGCCGCGATGCCCGGCGCCATGCCGATCGCGGTGCCCGCGAGAAAGCGCCCGAGGGGGATGTGCGCCGCGCCCGAGAGCACGTTCACCACGCTGAAGGGCGCCACGGGGAAGGTGCGCACCAGCGCCACCGAGAGCGTGCCCCGGCGGCGCAGGCGCTCGACGAGCCACCCGACGCGCGCCCCCGCGAAGCGCCGCACGCGGCCGCGGCCGAGCGCGCGCCCGACGGCGTACGTCACCGACGCGCTCGCCGGCACGCCCGCGAGCGAGTAGGCCGCGCCGAGCCACGCGCCGTGCACCCACGCGCACGCCAGCACGAGGAGCGTCACCGGGAAGCCCACGAGCCCGCCCGCGACGAACATCGCCACGGTGCCCGCGGGCGCCCACGGGCTCGCGCGCAGCGGCGCCACGGCGGCCGAGAGGGCCGCGGGGTCGAGCAGCCCCCGGAGCGGGGTGAAGGCCCACGCCGACCCGATCGCGAGCGCCGCGAGCACGACGACCACGCCGACGGCCAGGGCGCGCTGCGAGCGCGCGCGCTGCGGCGGGGGCACGAGCGCGTCGAGCACCCGCTCGCCGTCGAGCGGCCCGTCGGGGTCGACCAGGGGCGCGTGGGCGAGCACGTCGGCGGGCGCCTCGTCGAGGTCGACCGCCAGGGGCCGGAGCGTGCGCGCGCCGCGCCCGTGGCGCGCGATCACCGCCAGCAGCGCGCCGAGCTCGCGCGCGCTCGCGGCGAGCGCCTCGGGGTCGGCGCCCAGGTGCTCGCCGAGCAGCCGCCAGCGCACCCGCGCGACGGCCTCGCGCTCGCGCGCGTCGCGGGCCTCGATCACGAGGTCGCACTCGGTGTCGAGCCCCATCGAGCGGTTGCTGAGGTTGGCCGAGCCCACGCGCAGGAGGCGGTCGTCGACGATCATCACCTTGGCGTGCACGTTGAGGCACCCGTCGCTCGGGCCGGGGAGCACCGGGCAGCACACGAGCAGCCTCCCGTGCACGTCGGCCTCGCGCAGCCGGCGCACGATGTCGGCGCGCAGCGCGCTCATGGTGGCCTCCTCGAGCCAGCCCGAGGCGACGCGCGGCGCGACGAGCACCACCTCGGGGCCGTCGGGCTCGGCGAGGCGCGCGGCGAGGGCGTCGCGCACGAGGCGCGACGTGAGGTACTGGTTCTCGACGTAGATCCACCGGCGCGCGGCGGCGATGGCGTCGGCGTTGAGGGCGCGGATCTCGCCCACGGCGGGGCGCCCGCCGTACGCGGGCTCGGTGCGCGCGACGCCCACGGCGACGTCTTCGAAGTCGGGCGCGACCGAGTCGGGCCACGGGTCGACGTCGGTGGGCGGCGGCGGGGCGACGCGGCGGCCCGTGGCGCGGCGCCAGCGCTCGCGCACGAGGTCGCCGAGCGCGCGCGCGGCCTCGCCGTCGACCACCATCTGCACGTCGTGAAAGGGCCCGTAGCGCTGGCCGAGCACGCCCACGCGCCGCGGGTCGTCGGGGGCGTGGCGGGGCGTGTCCCAGCGCGAGCCGCAGAGGTCGATGCCGCCCGCGAAGGCCACGGCGTCGTCGATCACCACCACCTTCTGGTGCTGCGAGGCGAGCAGCGGGTGGTCGTCGTCGAGGGCGAAGTGCACCCTGCGGTGCGAGCGCCAGCCGAGCGAGGGGAGCAGCTCCCGTTCGAACACGTAGATGAGCGAGAAGTCCCAGCCGAGCAGGTGCACCTCGAGCCCGCGGCGGCGGCGCACGAGCGCGTCGAGAAAGGGCCCGAGCTCCACGGGGTCGCCGCCGGGCCGGGCCTCGGGGCGCAGCCGCACGCGGCTGTCGAGGTCCCAGCCCGTGACCAGGATCGACCGCCGCGCCCGCTCGCACGCGCGCGCGAACGCTTCGAAGTACGCCGCCGTGTCGACGATCACCGCGGCCCTCTGCGCGCGGCAGCGCCGCCAGAGGTTGCGCCCCGCGCGCGTGACGGGCGCGTCTCGCGCGGGGCTCACGGCCCGGCCTCGCGCCCCACCGCCCCCAGGCGCAGGGCGTCGTTGACGGCCACGAGCACGCCCTCGTGGTCGCCCTCGGGCAGCGACACGTCGGGCACGAGCAGCCACTGCTCCACGTGCTCGGCGCAGGCCTCGCCGGGCTCGAGGCGCTGCAGCGCGCCGAGCGTCTCGACCTCGGCGAAGGCGCCCGCGGTGTACGCCTCGCAGTTGCACCCGAGGTCGGGGTAGGTCGCGCCGCGCACGAAGTCGAAGCGCTTGAAGAACAGCGTGTGGCCCTGGTGGTAGGCACACCACCCGAGGCGGTTCGAAGCGCCCACCTTCTGCGGCGCCTCGCGCGCCGGGTCCGAGCGCAGCAGGGCGTAGCGCGAGCCCCACGTCCACCGCGGGTCGGCCATGTCGGTGAAGGGCCAGAGCACCAAGGCGCGCGCGGGCAGGAGGGCCTCGTCGTGCGAGCGCCACGGCTCGTGGGGGATGATCGTCAGGCCGCCGCCCCGCATGATCGTGAGCGCCCAGGGCGCCACCTCGATCGTCCAGAGCGCGTCGTTGGTGAGCGCGTGGCGCACCGTGACCGCGGTGCCCCGCGGCGCCAGCGTGACGGACATCTCCTTGCGAATGCCCGCCCGGTCCGTCCGCTGCCGCAGCCGCACG
>JBDHVF010000526.1:0-6119 GCA_039809605.1 Polyangiales bacterium
AGCGGCCAGATTGACCTGCGGTTGGTATCAGCCCGCGACCGCGCGCAGGAGCGCCTCGTTGAAGCGCGCCGGGTGCTCGCGATGCGCGAAGTGCCCGCCCGGAACCTCGACCACCTCGTAGCCTCCCGTGAACCTCCGGCGCGCGTGCTCGTAGTCCTCCCGATCGAGGACGCCGTCGCGCTCGGGCGCGAGCGCCACCGTCGGCACGCGGATCTTCGCGCGCATCGACGGCGACGGAACGGGCGTCATCGCGCGGTAGTACCCGAGCGCCGCGTCGAGGCTGCCGGGCTGACGGAACGACTCCTTCACGGCGTCCGTCTCGCCCTGAGGGACGCTCCAGCCGGGCGACCAGCGGCGCACGAGCTCGTCGATCACCGCGAAGTCGTGGGCGCGGGTGCGCGCCGCGGCGCCCGGCAGGCGCAGCGTCACGAAATGCCTTGCGCCCCAGAGCTTTCGCAACGAAGGCCTCAGCGAGGCGGGGTGGGGGATGGCCACCGTGACGAGCCTCGCGACGCGCTCGGGGCCGAGCGACGCCGCCGCGTAGGCCGCCGCCGCGCCCCAGTCGTGGCCGACGAGCACGCAGCGCTCCTCGCCGAGTGCCTCGACGAGTGCGAGGGCGTCGCGGCCGAGGGTGTCCATGTCGTAGCGGCCGTCGGCGGGCACCTCGGTCGGCGCGTAGCCGCGGGTGTACGGGCTCACCGCGCGGTAGCCCGCGGCGGCGAGCGCGGGGCGCACGTCGTCCCAGGTGTGCGGCGTGTCGGGGAAGCCGTGGAGCAGCAGCACCAGCGGCCCGGCGCCCTCCTCGATGCAGGTGAACCGAAGGCCGTTCGCGCGGACCTCGTGCGTCTTGCTCATGGCGCGCGAGGCTATCGCACGCGGCGCGTTCGACAACGGGTGATCAGCGCCCGGTGGCGCGGCGCCAGGTGGTGGTGATCGCGTCGAGGGTCGCGGGCGCCGGGGGGTCGGCCACCTGCGAGAGCGCCACGGTCACGCCGCGGTCGCGGTACTTCACAAAAGGGCTCTCGGGGTCGTCGCTCGCGAGGGGGACGTTCACGTCGGCGGGGCGAAAGCCGTGGCGCACGGCGGCGGCCTGCGCGGCCGTCGAGCGCAGGTGGTCGGCCAGCGCCGCGGCCGCCTCGCGCTGCGCGGGGCTCACGTGCGGGCCGTCGAGCAGGCACAGCGGGTGGTCGCTCCACACGTTGACGGTGGGGTAGTACACGCGCAGCCCCTCGCCCCAGCGGTTGCGGGCCACGTCCATGCTCGCGATGGCCTGCGCCTCGTAGACCATCGCGACGTCGTAGCGGCCGGGGCCCTGGAGCGCGAAGGTCTGCGCGAACTCGCCCGCGCTCGCGGTGCCCCGGTCGCCCGCGGGGTCGCTCGCCTCGAGCGCGCGCACGAAGCCTTCGAAGCCCGCGCCCGACACGTCGGAGGGCGCGAGCGAAGACCGCCCGCGCCACCCGTAGGCCATGAGCACCAGCGTCTCGAGGCCCGAGTGCGAGCGCGTCGGGTCGGTGTGGCCGAACTTCAGCCCGCCCCACGCGGCCTCGCCGCCCACGTCGGCCCAGCCGCGCGGCGCGCGGGCCACCGTGGCCAGGCGCGCCCACGAGAGCGTCGCGTCGCGGGCCGCGAGGGCGCGGGCGCGCGACTCCCACACCATGAACACCATGGGCGTGAGCACCAGCGGCCGGGGCCAGCGCCCGTCGTCGCGGGTCACCGACGGTGCGCCGCGGCCCGCGTCGCGCTCGGCGTCGAGCAGCTCGACGGCGCTCGCGTCGGCGGGCACCCAGAGCGTCGGCCGCAGGCGGCCCGACGCGATGGCGCGCTCGGCGTCGAGGCTCCCCATGCCCTGCGCCGACACGCGCACGCGGGCGTTGGCGCGCGAGAACTCGTCGAGCGCGGGGCCGAGCCACGGCGCGATCTCGGTCGCGTACACCAGCGAGAGCGTGACGGCCTCGGGCTCGCGTGCCGTCGCCGCGGCTTCGTGCTGCTGCGGCAGCGCGGCGGGCGTCGCGTGCGCCCTGCGCGCGTGGGTGACCCACACGCCCGCGAAGAAGCACCCCACGCCCGCGGCGGCCAGCAGCCAGCCGCGCAGCTCACGGCTCACCCGCGGAGCCTCGGGACGGACATACGCCATGACAGCACCCTCCACCCGCGGTCGCTCGCCTCGCGAGCGTCGTGTGCGGGTGCCCGGAGCGTGGGGCGCGGCGCGTGACGGCGACAAGCGCGCGGGGCGCCCCGTTGCCGCGATGTCACAAGGGGAGCGGAGGCCCCCGTCGCGCCGTGGTACTCCTCGTGTGTGATGCGTAGGAGGTGGACCATGCGGGTCACGGTCGTCGTCTGGGCGCTCGCGGGCGCATGCACGTCCGCGTGCGCCGATCAGGGCAACGCGGTGTTCGTCGACGCAGACGGCCCCGTCGATCGATCGGAGCCCGACGCGGCCGTCGACGCGCCGGGGCTCGACGCGCGCGACGACGTCGCGACGCCCGACGCCGCGCCCGACGCGGCGCGTGACGTCGCCGACGGGGGCGATGTCGCCGACGCGAGCGACGGGTGCGCGACGCCCGGCTCGGTGCCCTACGCGTCGCACACGACGAGCGAAGAGTTCACCGATCCGCCGTCGTGCGCGGGCTGCCCGAGCGCGTTCACGGGCGTGTCGGGCCTCGGCGCGACGCTGCCGCCGGGCGCCACCACGCTGCGCGTCGAGGGCCGCGCGCCGGGCGCCCGATTGTGCGAGTGGTACGTGCTGGGCGGGAGCTGCGGCGTCACGCACGGCACGGCCTCGGTCGACCCCGACGGCGCGGGCCTCTTCGCGACGACGGTGCCGGTGTTCTGCGGCACGAACGTGATCCAGGTGGTGTGCGGCAACGACGCGGGGCGCCGCGTGCTCGTGCGCCGCGTCGAGGGCACGCGCTGCGAGGGCACCGGGCGCGACCTGCGCGTCACCCTGAGCTGGGACGCGCGCTCGAACGACATGGAGCTTCACCTCCTGCGCGCCCGCGGGCGGCTCAACGACCCGATGGACGACTGCACCTGGTTCACGTGCATGGGCGCGTCGGGGCTCGACTGGGGCGTCGCCGGCGACACGCGCGACAACCCCACCAAGGACATCGACAACACCGGCGCCCTCGGCCCCGAGAACGTCTACCTCGAGCGCGCGCCCGCGGGCACCTACCACGTGATGGTCGAGTACTGGGGCTCGGGCGACCCGTCGACCTCGGACGTCGACGTGACGATCCGCGAGCGCACCGTCGCGCGCCTGCACCGCGCGATGATCCCGGTGCACTCGGTGTGGTACGTGGGCACGGTGACCTTTCCGGGCGCGACCTTCACGCCGGTCGACACGCTCACGCCCTGCGCGGCGAGCTGGATGGCCCGCACGCGCGGCTGCGACCTGCCGCTGCCCTGACGCGGTCAGTACCGGCAGAAGTTCGGGCAGCTCGAAACGTCGATGAAGGTCGTGCCCGGCGCACACGCGCTGCCGCTCTCGGGCGCGCAGCGGTTGGCGTAGGGAGACGCCGTGCGGCACACCTGGCGGAGCCCGCCGCGCCCCACGGGGCACTGCGCGGTGGCGCCCGCGCAGCGGCAGCGGCCGCTCACGTTGGCGCTGCCGCCGCAGGGGATCGCCTCGAGCGGCTCGCAGCTCCCCGAGCCGCAGGCCATGCCGCAGCCGCCGCAGTTGCGCGCGTCGCGCGAGATGTCGACCTCGACGCCGTTGCAGCACCGCTGCTCGCTGCGCGGCCCGGCGCTCGCGCCGTCGGGCCTCGCCGTGCGGTCGCAGACGCTTCGCGCGTTGCACACGAGGCGCACGCAGGGGTTCGCCACCGCGTCGCAGCCGCCGCCGTTGCAGCACGGCTGCCCGTTGGCGCCGCAGTTCACGCAGCGCCCTCCCGAGCAGACGGTGCCTCCAGCGCACGCTCCGCCGTTGCAGCAGGGTTGACCCGCGGCGCCGCACGCGGCGCAGGCGCCGCCCGAGCACACGAGCCCCGCGCCGCACGAGGTCCCGTTGCAGCACGACTGCCCGCCCGCGCCGCAAGCGCAGAGCCCCGCCGCGCAGGTGAGCGACGCGCCGCACGCGCCGCCCGCGCAGCACGTCTGACCGCGGCCGCCGCAGGGGGCGCACGCGCCCGCGACGCACACCGCGCCCCCAGCGCAGCGCCCGCCCTCGCAGCACGCGAGGCCGGCCGCGCCGCAGGGGGGCGGGGTGATGACATCCCCGACGACGTCCTCCGCGACGTCGTCTCCGTCGTCGTCCGAGACGTCTTCCGAGGCGTCTTCTTCGAAGACCTCCTCGACGTCGTCGGCGATGTCTTCGGCGAGGTCGTCGAAGGGCGCGTCTTCATCGGCGACGGCGGCCTCGCGTCGCGCGGCGTCGGGCTCGTACTCGGGCAGCGCGGGGCGCGAGACGGGCTCGCAGCCGTCGGGGCCGCAGGTCTCGTCGGGGCCGCAGCCCGCGCGGTTGGCCGGGTCGCGGCAGCGCGACGCGAGGAAGAGGTCGAGCAGCAGCGTCTGCTCGGGCTGAAAGCTCACGAGCGCGCGCGTGGTGAAGCCGTCGCCCGAGGCGAGCGAGGCGCGCGCGTCGACCTCGAGCCTGCGCGCGTCGTCGGGGTCGCCGGGCACCACGCCGAGCGTGCCCGGCAGGTGGTAGACGCCCGCCGTGAGGTCGTACGTGCGGTCGAAGACGTCGGAGGTCGCGCCCGTGCGTCGCATGGTGAGCTGCACGGCCACGAGCTCGTCGCCCTCGCGCATGTCGCTGTCGACGCGCACGACGATCTGCGTCGCGGGGCGGTTGCACCCGAGCAGCGCCGCGAGCCCCAGGGCGGTCCAACGCGGGTTCATCTTGGCACGCTCGGGTTGTAGAGCGGCAGCGGGTCCCTCGCGACGGGCTCGCAGCCCGCGCGCCCGCAGGTGGAGCCCTCGCCGCACGCCGCGCTCGCCGCGTCGAGGCAGCGCCGCGCGAGGAACACGTCGAGCCGCGCGACCTCGTGGACGCGGGGCGTGCCCGCGGCGCGCACGGTGAAGAGCGCGCGGTCGTTGCGCGCGGCGGTGACCGCGACGCGCAGGGGCGTGAGGTCGTCGGCGTCGCGCGCCACCACGCCGAGCGTGCCGGGGAAGCGGAAGCGCCCCGAGCGCAGGTCGTACACGACGTCGTGCGTCGGCGCGGCGGCGCTGCCCTCGCGGGCGACCACGACGCGCACGGTGTCGACGTCGCGGCCGGCGGTCATGTCGCTCTCGATCACGACCATCACCTCGGTGAGCGGCGCCGCGCACCGCAGCGCGAGCGCCGCCGCGAGCGCGCGCCTCACCACGACGCCACGGCGCCGTAGGCCGTTCCCCACGTGCCCTGCACGGGGGCTTCGGTGCCCGAGAAGAGCAGCACGCCGCCGACGACGAGCCCCGCGACCACGACGCCGGCGCCCGTCCAGAACCACCAGCGCGTGAAGACGCTCGGGCGCGGCGCGAGGGTGACCACCACGCGCTCGTAGCGCCCCGGCGCGACGTCGAGCTCGCGCCGGTCGGTGACGTGCCCCGCGGCGCTCACCTCGAGCGCGTGCACGCCGGGCGAGACCTCGAAGCGCTCGCGCCCCCGCGCGCGCCCGTCGACCGTGATCGTCGCGCCCTCGACGTTCACCTGCACCTGCAACGTCGCGGGCAGCGGCGCCCCGGAGGCGTCGAGGCGCACCTCCTCCGACGCGCCCGGCGCGAGCGTGAGCGCGCGCATCGCGGGCCCGTACCCCGCGCGCCGCGCTTCGAAGACGTGTCGCCCCGGGTCGAGCGAGACGGCCGCGTCGGTGTCGCCGGGCGAGACCACGCGCTCGTCGACGCGCACCTCCGAGGCCCCGCCGCGCACGACCAGATGCACGTGCGCGACGGCGCGGCGCAGCTCGCCGACGATCGTCGCGGCGTCGGCGCGCAGCGGCTCGCGCGGGGGGGCCACCGTGAGAAAGCGCTCGAAGGTCTCGATCGCGCGCAGGTAGGCGCCCGCCCCGCGGTAGGCGAGCGCGAGGTTGTAGAGCACCGGCGGCACCTCGCGGAGCGCGAGCGAGCGCTCGAGCGACGACACCGCCTCGGCGTAGCGCGCGTCTTCGAGCAGCCGCACGCCCTGCTGAAACGCGGCGCGG
>JBDHVF010000527.1:0-6112 GCA_039809605.1 Polyangiales bacterium
TGAGCAACCATCACGCCCGCATCCCACGCGCGGATGCGCGATCCCGACGCCCGCATCACCCGCGCGGATGCGCGATCGCCCACGTCATCACCATGCGCGCGGATGCGCGGATGCGCGGCAGGTGTCTCGCTCGCCCGCTACGAGTGCAGCACGCCCCATAAGATCAGCCCCAACACCGCGCCCGCGGCCACGACCACCAGCGCGATGAGTGCCGGGTGCGCGCCGGGGTCGTTCGTCGTCGCGCGCGCGGCCAGCGGAATCGTGTGGGTCATCGGGTCGCTCGCGCGCGGAGGAGGCCCCGCCGCGGGCGGCGCGCGCAGCGCCACGGGCACCGACGTGTCGGGCATCGTCGACTCGATCGCCACCAACGTGAACGGCAGGTTCGCCGGCGCGGGCGGCGCAGGCGCGACGGGCGCCGCGAGCACGGGCACCGGCGCGGTGGCGTCTTCGAGCTGCGGAAGCGTCGGGAGCGGCCCGGTGGCGTCGGCCATCGAGTCGTGCGCGTCGGGCGGCGGGGCTTCGAGCGCGCGCGTGCCGTCCCAGGTGCTCGCGTCGTCTTCGCGCGGCGAGGCGAGCTGGTCGGGGTGCGCGAGCACCATCGTTCCTTCGGGGCGAAAGAAGCCCTGCGACGGAGACGGGCGCGCTTCGCGTCGTCGGGGCATCGCCACGATCTGCGTGCCATCGGGCGCGGCGTCGTCGCGCTCGCCGTCGATCATCGTCTCGTCGAGGTCGGGCGCGTGCGCGCTGACGACGGTCTCCTCGTTCGTGAACCACGAGCGCGGCGGCGGGCTCGGCGCGGCGACCTGCATCGCGAGCGGCGACGCCTCGCTCAGCGTCGCGTCGTCGAGGGGCGCGGGCGGTTGCGGCGCGACAGGCGGCGCGGCCGCGGCGGGCTTCGAGTACGACGCGCCCGACACCACGAAGTTGCGCGACGGGGCGAGCGTGGCGGGACGAGGCTGCACCGCGGGCGGCGGCGCGTCGACGTTGCGCTGCGCCGCGCGCGCGTCTTCGGTCGGTGGCGCGACGCGGGGCTCCCACGAGAGGCGCGGGAGCAGGCGCGCGAGGTCCATCGCGGTCGCGGGCGAGCGGTCGTCGGGGCGCGCGCGCAGGAGCGACGCGGCGAGGTCGAGCACGGCGTCGGGCGCGTCGGGGCGCTCGCGCGCGATCGTGGCGCGCACGTCGGGGGGCCTCGCCACCGCGAGCTCGCGCCAGGGCATCTTCGCGCTCGGCGGAACGAGCGCGTAGCCCGTGAGCAGCTCGGCGAGGAGCACGCCGAGGGAGAAGAGGTCCGACGCGACGGTGGCGTTGGCGGGGCTCTCGGCCTGCTCGGGCGAGAGCTGATGCCACTCGTGCACCGACACCGCGGGCGAGTGGGCCGCGAGCAGCGGGAGCACGCCGAAGTCGACCACCTGCACCACGAGGTCGGAGCCCTGCCGCGCGACGCGCACCTGCGACGAGCCGAGCGAGCCGTGGCGAATCTGCGCCTGGTGCGCGTGCCTGAGCGCCGTCGCCGCGTGGCGGAGCACCTGCTCGACCTCGCGCAAGGTGAGCCGCACGCCCGTGGTGCGAGACCGCTGGATCCAACGCTCGAGGACATCGCCCTCGGGCAGCTCCTGCACGAGGAAGACGTCTCCGTCGGTTCCGCCGACGCCGATGGGGCCGACGACGTTGGGGTGGCCGAGCACCGCGAGCGCGCGCGCGGTGTTGTCGGCGTAGACCCTCGGCACCGGCAGGAAGCGCGCGTAGTACTTGAGCGGCCCCGGCACGCCCGTGAGGAGGCGCCCCGGCACCTGCCCCGCGCCGTCGAGGGCGGCGCCCGCCTCGCACTCGATCACCTGGCCGGGGCGCAGGCGGCCCGAGGTCTTGCAGACGTTGAACTGCAGCCGAGGTCGGGGCACGCAGCAACCTCTCTACTCCAGGTCACCGCGCGCGCACCACTCCCGTCACGCGCGTCCGGGGTCATCCGTCGTGAGATGCGCGAGGGTCCAGCATCGACGCGGCGGCGTCGTCGAAGAGCCCGAGCACCTCGCCCCTCGCGTCGCGCACGATCTGGCCGGGCACGGCCATGCGGTCGTCGGCGCCCTCGCACACGGCCCGCACGGGCGCGGCCTTCGAGGGTCCGTATGCGAGGAGCATCACCGAGCGGGCGCGCTCGACCATCGGCGGCGTGAAGCTGATGCGCGAGACGGGCGGGTCCATCGGGGGCGACTCGATCGCCACGACGTCGCGCGCGCGCTCGGCGATGGCGGGGCACCGGGGGTGGAGCGAGAGGGTGTGGCCGTCCTTGCCGAGGCCGAGGAGCACGAGGTCGAACGCGCGCTCGTCGCCGAGCACGTCGCCGAGCGCGCGCTCGTAGGCGAGGGCCATGGCGTCGAGCGAGAGGCCGGCGGCGTACATGGGGTGCACGCGCGCGGGGTCGACGGCGACGTGGGCGAGCAGCGCCTCGCGGGCGTTGCGGAGGTTGCTCCGCGGGTCGCTCTCGGGCACGGCGCGCTCGTCGCCGAGAAAGACCTCCCAGCGGGGCCAGTCGATGTCGTCGCGCGCGCGCAGGGCGGCGTAGAGCTCGCCGGGGCTCTCGCCGCCGGTGAGCGCGATGGTGAACACGCCCCGCTCGCGCACGGCCCGGTGCGCGCGCTCGGCCACCCACGCCGCGCCGAGGAACGCGGCGTCCTTCTTCGTGGCGGCGACGACGCGGGGGATCATCGCGCCCTCGCGGCCACGGGCGCGACGAGCCGCGCGGCGGCGGTGAGGCTGCGTTCGAAGAGCGCGTCGCGGCGCGGCGACTCGAGCGTGCGCGCGAGCATCTTGGGCTCCTCGGGCGTGCCGATGCGCACGCACTGCGAGGGCACGACGGCGCCGGGCACCTCGGCCCCCCAGCAGAGCACCAGCGGGTCGTCGTCGGCGCGGTGCACGTGGAAGCACGCGTCGGGCGTGCGCAGCGTCACGTGGTGGATGGCGCCGGGGTAGACCCCCACGCGGTCGAGCGTTTCGAAGCGCGCCGTGACCCTCTCGCCGCGCGCGTCGGCGAAGGTGGCCGTGGCCGCGGGGCCCTCGACCTTCCACGTCGAGGGCGAGGGCCTCCACCCCAGGGCCTCGCAGCACCAGCCCGCGAAGAGGGCGGCCTGCGTCGAGGCCGCCTCGGGGTCTCGCTCGCGCGGCGCGAGGCCCACCGTGAGCTCGCGGATCGAGGGCGCGAGGGCGCGCAGCTCGGGGGCGTCGAAGAAGCGGGCGGTGAACTCCTGCCACGAGCGCAGGCGCATCCAGGTGAGGTCGGCGATGACGTACCCGCCGTTGGAGAGGGCGATGAGGCGCGAGAGGGCCTCGAGGTCGCGCAGGTCCATGTCGGAGGTGTGCACGACGGCCACGTCGGCGAGCTCGAGCAGGTGGTCGAAGAGCCGGTCGTCGTCGGGCAGGTCGCCGACCCACCACACGTAGAGCGGCACGTCGGCGTGGCGCACGCGCGCGACGGTGGCGGGCACCCACGCGCGCGCCTCGCCTCGCACGTCGAGGTCGAGGTCTTCGCCGACGGGCACGAGGTCGTGGCGCGTGTCGACGTGCAGGCCCGCGCGCGCGGTGATCGACGGGGCGCCGCCGGGGTAGCACGTGACGGTCACCGTGCGGCAGGGGTGCGTCGAGGCCACGAGGGGCAGCGCGGCGCGCGCCCGCGGGAGCTCGTCGGGCGTGGCGCAGAAGGCCACGAGGGTGAACGCGGCCGCGTGCGTGTCGGCGCGCGAGGTCTCCTCCCAGAGCGCCGAGAGCGAGCGCTCCACGTCGGCGAGGGGGATGTCCTTCACAGCGTCCTCCAGCGGCGGCCGTCGCGGGCGATGAGGGCGTCGGCCTCGTCGGGCCCCCACGTGCCCGCGCGGTAGCCCACGGGGCCCTCGCGCTCCGACGCCCAGGCCTCGAGCACGGGGGTGAAGTAGACCCAGCTCTCGTCGACCTCGTCGGCGCGGGTGAAGAGCGTGGCGTCGCCGAGCATCACGTCGAGCAGCAGGCGCTCGTACGCCTCGGGGCCCGCGCCGCCGAAGGTGGCGCCGTAGCGAAAGTCCATCGCCACGGGGCGAAAGAGGTCGTGGGCGCCGGGCACCTTGGCGGTGAAGCGCAGCGAGATGCCCTCGTCGGGCTGGATGCGCAGCGCCAGCACGTTGTTCTCGCGCGGGAGGTTGGGGAACAGCCTGTGGGGCACGGGCTTGAAGTGCACCGAGATGTCGGTGACCTTCTTCGCGAGGCGCTTGCCCGCGCGGACGTAGAAGGGCACGTCGCCCCAGCGCCAGTTGTCGACGTCGAGGCGCATCGCGAAGAAGGTCTCGGTGTGTGACGTGGGGGAGACGTCGGGCTCCTCGCGGTAGCCGGGCACGGCCTCGCCCGCGACGCCGCCGGCGGTGTACTGGCCCCGCACGGTCTGCCTCGCGACGGCCTCGGGGGTGAGCTCGCGCAGGGCGCGCAGCACCTTGACCTTCTCGTCGCGCACGGCGTCGGCGTTGAAGTCCGACGGGGGCTCCATGGCGAAGAGGGTGACGAGCTGCATGAGGTGGTTCTGCACGATGTCGCGCAGCGCGCCGGCGGTCTCGTAGAACCTCCCGCGGCCCTCGACGCCGATGTCCTCGGCCACGGTCACCTGCACGTGGTCGATGTGCCGGCGGTTCCAGAGGGGTTCGAAGATCGAGTTGGCGAAGCGAAAGGCCAGCAGGTTCTGCACGGCCTCTTTGCCGAGGTAGTGGTCGATGCGGTAGATCTGGCGCTCCGAGAGCGCGCGGTGCATCTCGGCGTCGAGGGCGCGCGAGCTCGCGAGGTCGGTGCCGTGGGGCTTCTCGCACACCACGCGGGTGAAGCGCGAGGCGTCCTTCGGGTCGGCCACGAGGCCCGCCTGCGCGAGCCCGTCGACGATGGTGCCGAAGACCGACGGCGGCGTGGAGAGGTAGAACACCCGGTTGCCGCGCGTGCCGCGGGCGCGGTCGAGCTCGTCGAGCCGCTCGCGCAGGGCGGTGAAGGTCGCGGGGTCTTCGAAGGTGCCCGCGACGAAGCTCATGCCCTGGGCGAAGTCGTTCCAGACGACCTCGTCGACGGGCTTGCGGCGCGAGAACTTCGCGAGCGACTCGCGCTGCGACGCGCGGAAGGCCTCGTCGGTGAGCGTCGCGCGCCCGACGCCCACGACCGAGAACCCCGCCGGGAGCAGCCGCGACACGGCCAGGTTGTAGAGCGCGGGCACGAGCTTGCGCTTCGTGAGGTCGCCCGCGGCGCCGAAGATGACCACGACGCACGGCGCGGGCACGCGGTCGCTCGCGAAGCCCTCGCGGAAGGGGTTGGCCGCCTCGTCGAGCCCGCTCATGACTTCTTCACCGCGTGGCCGCCGAACTGGTTGCGCAGCATCGCGAGCACCTTGGCGCCGAAGCTCTCCTCCTGCCGCGAGCGGAAGCGCATCTGGAGCGAGAGGGTGAGCACGGGCGCGGGCACGTCTTGATCGATGGCGGCCTGCACCGTCCACCGGCCCTCGCCCGAGTCGGGCACGTAGCCCTTGATGGCGTCGAGCGCGGCCTCGTCGCGCAGGCCCTTCGCCGCGAGCTCGAGCAGCCAGCTCCGCACGACGGAGCCCTTGTTCCAGAGGTCGGCGAGGCCCGCGAGGTCGAACGCGAAGGGCGCGGTCTTGAGGATCTCGAAGCCCTCGGCGTACGCCTGCATCATGCCGTACTCGATGCCGTTGTGGATCATCTTGGCGTAGTGGCCCGCCCCCACGGCGCCCACGTGCCTGTAGCCTCCGGGCGGCGCGAGCGTCGCGAGCGCGGGCTCGACCGCGAGGAAGGTCTCGGGCGACGCGCCCACCATCAGGCAGTAGCCGTTGGCGAGCCCCCACACGCCGCCCGAGGTGCCCGCGTCCATGAAGCCCAGGCCCTTCTCCGCGAGCGCGGCGCCGCGAGACTGCGAGTCCTTCCAGTTGGAGTTGCCGCCGTCGACGATCACGTCGCCTGGCGAGAGCCGCGACGCGAGCTCGTCGATCACGGCCTGCGTGGGCGCGCCCGCGGGGACCATCACCCACACGACGCGCGGCGACGGCAGCGCCTCGACCGCCGCGGCGAGCGTGGGCGCGCCCGTGGCGCCCGCGGCCACGGCCTCG
>JBDHVF010000528.1:0-6105 GCA_039809605.1 Polyangiales bacterium
TGGGCACCACGCGCGGGCGGAGCTGCCAGCCCTGGAGGGCCTGCAGGTCCGTCGAGGGCTGCGGCGCGATCGCGGGCGGGCGCTGCGCCGTGCCGATGGACGCCGCGACCTGGTGCATCGCCTGGTCGATCGTGGCGAGGCGCTGCTGCTCGTCGGCGCGCTCGCGCTGGAGCATGCCCGACGGGACGCCGAGCACCTTGCGCTGCTGCTCCTCGCCGTACATCGAATAGTAGTAGCCCCAGATGCCTTCGTGCACCGCCACGAGGATCCCGAGGGTCAGCAGGCCGATGCCGATGACCTTGCCAACCGGGACGTCGGTGTTGTCAGTCGCCATGGACGGTTCCTCTCACGCGTTCTCGAAGTGGGCCGAGCGTTCGAAGCGGGGGTCGCCCACGGCCACGAGGGGGTGCTTCGCCATGCGGTAGAGCACCGCCGCGAGGTACACGCCGCCGACGCCGACGAAGCACAGCAGGTCGAGGGGCGAGACGGTGAGCGACGCCGGGTCGCGCGGGGCGATGCCCATCGCGCGCGCGTAGTTCGGGAGCACCAGCCAGTACATCTCGACCACGTGCATCACGAGGAGCATCACCGCGCCGGCCGCGAGCCACCCGAGGTTGCGCTTCACGTTGCGCGACATCAGCAGCACGAAGGGCACCGCGAAGTGAAAGATGCAGATGGCCCACGAGACGGTCGTCCACGGGCCCTCGCCCCACCGCAGGTGGTAGAAGTCGACCTCTTCGGGGATGGCCGCGTACCAGATCAGGAAGTACTGCGAGAACGAGATGTACGCCCAGAAGCAGTTGAACCCGAAGAGCAGCTTGCCCATGTCGTGAAAGTGCTCGACGTTCACCATCTCGCCGAGCAGGCCCTTCTTGTGGAGCCACAGCGTGGTGAGCGTGAGGGTCGCGTGCAGGGCGACCATGCTCGCAGCGAAGTGCCACACGCCGAAGATGGTCGAGTACCACGACGGCAGGAGCGACATGTACCAGTCGAAGGCCGCGAAGGTCGTCGAGAGGGCCATCACGGGGATCGCCCACGGGGCCATGCCCTGCGACCTGCGCGTCCAGGAGTGGTCCTTCGTGGCGTCCTGGCGCGTCGAGTTGCGGAAGAGCAGCTGCGAGACGAGCGTCCAGAGGCCGAAGTAGATCAGCACGCGGAGGAAGAAGAAGCCCTTGTTCAGGTAGCCCGACTTCGACCCGATGATCTCGCTGTGGACCAGGTGCTCGATCTCCTCCTGCGTGAGGAGGCCGCCCGCGGCCTCGTGGCCCCCGCCGTGCGGCGACGCGGGCTCGTGCCCCTCGCCGCGCAGCGCGGGCGCCGAGTGACCGCCCTCGCCCGCCTCGCCCCCGGCGCCGGGGCCGTAGTCGTTGACGGCGTGGGCGCCCGCGACGTGCTCCCCGTGGGGGCGCTCGTGCGCGGCGGCGCCGTGGTTCATCCACTCGCCGTAGAGGTCGTCGGTGTGCAGCGCGACGGGCACGAAGAGCAGCGCGAAGATCGGCAGCGCGCTCATGAAGAACTCGGCGGTGCGGCGCGTCGTGACGCTCCACCACGCCGACGAGACGTGCTGAAAGAGCACGAAGAAGGTCGCGCCCACGGCCAGCGTGAGGAAGGCCGCGAAGGCGAAGAGGTACGAGAACGCGAAGCGCTTCGGGTCCGACGCGCCCATGGCCATGGCCGCGCCGACGCCGACGACGCCCACGCCCGCCGCGATCTTCCACGCGCCCGCGAGGGCGCCCTTGAGCCTGAAGTCGTTTTCCTGTGCGCTCACGGCGCGCCTCCCGAGGCGGTGCCGGCGCCCGACACCTGCAGGGCCCTCACGTACGCCACGATCGCCCAGCGGTCGTGCACGGGGATCTGCGCCGAGTAGGCCGGCATGTTGCGGATGCCGTTGGAGATGGTCGCGAAGAGCTGCCCGTCGGGCACGTGCTTGATGCGCTCGTCGTGCAGGTTCGTCGGCTGGAGGTACTGGTACGAGTTGGCGACGCCGCCGCCCTGCGACCGGCGCCACACGATGCCCCGGCCGTCGCCCGTGGCCCCGTGGCAGGGCGAACAGTAGATGTTGAAGCGCTGGCGGCCGCGGGCCACGAGGGCGTCGGCGCCGCCGGCGTCGCGCGCGACCGACTCGGGGATCGTGAGCACGTACGTGGGGCTGTCGGGCTCGTGCCCGAGCACCACGCGGTCGTCGTCGAAGCCCTCGTCGCGGCCGACGGTGAAGTTCACGTAGCGCGCGTTCGCGCCGCCGGGGAAGCGGGGGACGGTGCCGTCGGGCGGCGTTCGCATCGCCCGCTTGTCGCCGAAGAACTGGCTCTCCGACTGCGGGTTGTAGCGCTGCTGGTAGTGCATGTTTCGGAGGAGGGCGATGGGCGACTCCTCCGAGGGCCTTCCGCGGCACGCCCCGAGCGCCAGCGCGAGCGCGGTGAGTGTGAGGGCTCTCGGGTTCACGGCTCGTTGTCCTCGACGATCTCGATGTGGTTGGGCTTCGTGCTCTCGAGCAGCTCGCGCGTGCGGGCCTCGTCGAACTTCGGGTCGGCGCACTCGACCGAGACGAAGAACCTGTCGTCGGTCACCGCGCGGAACCTGTCGCTCTCGAAGATCGGGTGGTGGTGCCGCGGCAGGCGGTTGAGCCCGAGCATGCCGAAGACCGCGCCGAACGACGAGAAGAGCACCGTGAGCTCGAAGACCACGGGCGCGTACGTAGGGATCGAGAAGGGCGGCTTGCCGCCCACCACGAAGGGGTACGAGATCACGTTGGCCCAGGTGATGAGCCCCACGGCGGTCGAGAAGCCCGCGAGGGCCATGGCGGCCACGATCCACCCGAGGCGCGAGTCGGGCAGGCCCATGGCCTTGTCCATCCCGTGCACGGGGAAGGGCGTGTGGACGTCGAAGTGCGTGTAGCCCGCGTCGCGGACCTTCTCGGCCGCGTGGAGCACCGCCGCGGGCGAGTCGTACTCGGCGAGCACGAGGGAGGGACGTCCCCCCTGCGGCCCGACCCTGGTCACGGGGATGTTGTGTGCTTCGGCCATGACGGTCACTCCGCCTCCGCGGGCGTGGCGTGCGCGTGGTCGTGGTGGGCCTCGTGCGCGTGGTGGTGCGCCGAGGCCTCGGGCAGCACGCCCTTGAGCTCGGCCATCGCGATCATCGGCACCCAGCGGATGAAGAGCAGGAAGAGCGTGAAGAAGAGCCCCAGCGAGCCCATGTACGTCGCGATGTCGACCGGCGTGGGGTGGAAGTAGCCCCACGACGACGGGATGAAGTCGCGGTGCAGCGACGTGACGATGATCACGAAGCGCTCGAACCACATGCCGATGTTGACGAAGATCGAGATCACGAAGCTCAGCGGGATGTTCGTGCGCAGGCGCTTGAACCAGAAGATCTGCGGCGAGATCACGTTGCACGAGATCATCGTCCAGTAGGCCCAGGCGTACGGGCCGAAGGCGCGGTTCAAGAAGACGTATCGCTCGTACTCGTTGCCCGAGTACCACGCGATGAAGAACTCCATCGCGTACGCGTAGCCGACGATGGAGCCCGTCGCGAGGATGATCTTGTTCATCAGCTCGATGTGGGTCATCGTGACGAGGTCGTTCATCTTGAAGACGACGCGCGCGACGAGCATGAGCGTCATCACCATCGCGAAGCCCGAGAAGATCGCGCCGGCGACGAAGTACGGGGGGAAGATCGTCGTGTGCCAGCCGGGCTCGACCGAGGTGGCGAAGTCGAACGACACCACCGAGTGCACCGAGAGCACGAGGGGCGTCGAGAGCGCCGCGAGGATCATGTACGCGCGCTCGTAGTTCTGCCAGTGGCGGTTCGAGCTGCGCCAGCCGAGGGCGAGGAAGCCGTAGACCATGCGCCGCACGCGGTTGACCGATCGGTCGCGCAGCGTGGCGAAGTCGGGGATCAGGCCCGTGAACCAGAACAGGGTCGAGACGGTGAAGTAGGTGCCGACGGCGAACACGTCCCAGAGCAGCGGGCTCTTGAAGTTCGGCCAGATCGACATCGAGTTGGGGATCGGGAACATGTAGTACGCGTGCCAGACGCGGCCTACGTGGATGCCCGGGAAGATCAAGGCGCAGATGACGGCGAAGATCGTCATCGCCTCGGCGAAGCGGTTGATCGACGTGCGCCACTTCTGGCGGAAGAGGAAGAGCACCGCGGAGATGAGCGTGCCCGCGTGGCCGATGCCGACCCACCAGACGAAGTTGGTGATGTCCCACGCCCAGCCGACGGGGCTGTTGTTGCCCCACACGCCGACGCCGCGGAAGAACAGGTACGAGATCGCCATGCCGAGCACGCCCGTGAAGGTCACGGCCGTGAGGAACATGATCCACCAGCCCCGCGGGGCCGGGTTCTCGGTCACGCGGCTGACGGCCTCGGTGATCTTCCGGAAGGTCGTTCCGGGGACGACGAGGTGCTTCTCGCCGATGTCCTGAATGGGCCCGTCGTTGCTCATCCCTGCATCTCCGGATTCGGATTGCGGATCCTGGCCAGGTAGGTCGTGCGAGGCTGCGTTCCGAGCTCGCCGAGGAGCTTGTACCTGCGGTCCGTGTGCGCGAGAGAGGCGATGCGGCTCCCGCGGAGGTTCAGGTCGCCGAAGACGATCGCGTCGGCCGGGCACGCCTGCGCGCAGGCCGTGGTGATCTCGCCGTCGCGCAGCTCGCGGTTCTCGCGCTTGGCCTCGATCTTCCGCGACTGGATGCGCTGCACACAGTACGTGCACTTCTCCATCACGCCGCGGAAGCGCACGGTGACGTTGGGGTTCATCGCCATGCGCACGATCTCGGGCACGTCGGGGTCGAGCGGCTGCCACACGCCGTCGTTGTGCCAGTTCAGGTAGTTGAACCGGCGGACCTTGTAGGGGCAGTTGTTGGCGCAGTACCGCGTGCCGATGCAGCGGTTGTAGGCCATCTCGTTGAGGCCCTCGGGGCTGTGCACCGTGGCGGCCACGGGGCACACGTTCTCGCAGGGCGCGTTCTCGCACTGCACGCACGCGAGGGGCTGCATGGCCATGAGCGGGTCGCTCGTGGCGAGCGCGTCGGCGTCGCCCTGGCCCCGCGGGCTCACGAAGTAGCGGTCGATGCGGAGCCAGTGCATCTCGCGGCCCTGCGCGACCTGCTGCTTGCCCACCACGGGGACGTTGTTCTCCGACTGGCACGCCACCGCGCAGGCGTTGCAGCCCGTGCAGGCGTTGAGGTCGATGGCCATGCCCCACTTGTGCCCGTCGTACGGGAAGGGCGCGCGCCAGAGCGGCAGCGTGCGCGGCGTGGGCGACATGCGCTCGGAGAAGTTCGGCTGCGCGCGGTACTCCGCGAGGGAGGTCTCGATCGCCATGGGGCGACCCTCCATGCGGTGGTGGTCCTGCGTCTGCGAGAGGGGGTAGCGCGCGCCCGTCGACGACACGGTGAAGCCCTCTTCGAACCACGGCGCGTCGCTGGTGCGCAGCGGGTTCACGTCGAAGCCGTGCCCGTTGCCCACCCGCCCCGCCTTCGTGCGGCCCCACCCGAGCGCGAGCCCGACGGAGTTGTCGGGGTGGCCCGGCAGCACCCACGCGGCGATCTCGATCGAGCGGCTGCCCTTGGTGAGCCGCAGCATGTCCCCGCCGCGCACGCCGAGCTCCTCGGCCGTCTTCGGCGAGAGGAGCGCGGCGTTGTCCCAGCAGATCTTGGTGACGGGATCGGGCAGCTCCTGGAGCCACGCGTTGTTGGCGTGGCGGCCGTCGTACATCTTCGCGTCGACGGCGAAGACCACCTCGAGGTTCGACTTCGAGAGCGCGCCGCCGGGGGCCGCGAGCGCCTGCACCGCGCGGGCGACGTCGCCCCCGCGCAGCGCCGCGGCCGCGAACGACGGGGCCGGCGCGGCCACGCCGATGTTCAGCGCCCTGCGCCACGCGCGCTCGAAGCCGTTGCCCGGGTTCTGCCCGCGGAAGGTCTCGCGCACGAGCTCGTGCCCGCGGTACGACGGCGCCTCGGCCATCAGGCCCAGCACCTCGATGTCGCTGCGGCCCGAGAAGAGCGGCTGGATGAGCGGCTGCTGGATCGCGACGGTGCCGTCGAGCGACTGCGCGTCGCCCCACGCCTCGAGCCAGTGCGCGCGCGGCACGTGCCACTT
>JBDHVF010000529.1:0-6103 GCA_039809605.1 Polyangiales bacterium
GCGCCGCGGCTCTGCGGAGCCGCGGCTGGTCTCCCGCTGCCGGCGTGGGAGTCGAGCTGCTGTGCCGCAGGCGGGTCGGTTGGGGAGCGTGCGTCGCCCGACGCGGACCTCGCGGCGCGCGGCGCCGAAGAGCCCGTCACCCCTCCCGTCGCCGCGCGTCGTCGGCCGCGACGGGCATCTGCGCGGGCTCCGACGGCGCGCCGTACGCGGCGACGCGCACGCCGCTCGGGTACGCCTGCAGCGGCGGGTACATCCGACGCTCCTGGCGCCGCACGAGCTCGAGCAGCACGGGCAGGTCGCGCGTCGCGCGCGAGAGCACCAGGGGCTCGGGGCGCGTGTGCAGGTGGAAGGTCACCGCGTAGCCCTGGGTCTGCTCGAGCGCGCGGATCGCGGTCCACGGGATCCACCCCGCGGCCTCGCCCATCGCCGCGCGGAACGGCGCGCCGCCGCGCGACGCGCGCGCCGCGAGCTCGGCATCGGCGAGCGGACGGAGCCCCTGCGACGAGAGCGCGACGCCCATGCTACGGCGCGCGTTCCACCACGCGCGGAGCGCGGGCACCACGGCCGCCGAGACGAACACGACGAAGAACCCGACGCCGCGCACGTTCCGCAAGATCTCGGTCCAGAGGATGTGGCCCGTGACCGCCGCCGCGAGCAGCGCCACGACGCCCATCGAGAGCACGCCGAAGACACCCGCCAGCACGAACGGGAACCGCGGCCGGTCGGCGAAGTGCACCTCGTCTCCCTGCGCGAGGCGGGCCTCGGCGCGGTCGGCGACCACGCCGACGAGCCTGTCGACGATGGGGCCGAGCTGCGAGAGCTTGCGGTTGAAGATCACCACGGGGGCGGCGCCCTTCACCGCGACCCGGAGCGTCGCGTAGGCGTCGGGGATCACGCCCTTGTAGGGCTCGTAGAGGCTCACCTCGACGGACTTGACGTCGTCGAGGGGAACTCGCCGCAGCGCCGAGCCGCGGCCGTGCGCGAGGTGGTCGGCGTGGAGCTCGAAGCGCCCCCGCCAGCGCCACACGATGGACGCCAGCAGCGCCAGCGACGCGGCCACGGCGCCCGAACTTGCGAGCGACCCGGCGCCGAGCGCGGGGCCCGCGAGCGAGCCCGCCAGCGCCCCGAGCGGCACGACGACGAGCGCGGCGAGCAGGTGCCGCAGCACCACGTCGGCGCGGTTGTAGAGCGGCGCCGTCGCGAGCGGCGCGGAGTCGGTCGGCTGCATGGTCGTGCTCCTCTTCGAGTCCCCGAAGAGGCATCTACCACGAGAGCGCGTCGCGCCTCTACGCCGTCGCCTCGGCGCGACGGGCGATCACGTCGCGGGCGGGCACGAGGCGGGCGCGCAGACCGTGGCCGGCGGCGAGAGGGGGCAGGGGCCGTCGATGAGCTGCACCTGGTCGAAGTCCGCGGTGCCCTCGGCGCCGCCGTCCCAGATCTCGATCTCGATCACCACGTGCGTGTACGCGGGCATCGTGAACTGCCGCGCGTACCAGCGCCACGTGCCGTCGGAGGTGACCGGCGCGACGGTCGAGCCCAGCCCGTTGCCGAAGCACGGCTGCCCGATGAGCCAGTGCTCCATGCCGAGCGTGGCCGAGGCGTCCGACGCGCGGATGCCGACGAAGGGCCAGGTGCCGGCGCTGCCGCGGATCCAGCTCGCGATGCAGTACGTACGGCCCGCCGTCACCGGGATGCTCGACCGCGTAAACACCCGGCCCGCGCTGTATCGCTCGGTCTCGCGGAGGAAGCTGCCCGCGCAGGCCGACGTGTCCGTCGCCGTCGCGATGGGGGCGCTGCCGCCGCGGGCGAGGTTCCAGTTCATCGTGCCCGACTCCCAGTTCTCGGTGAAGAGCACCGACGTGCAGGCCGCGCAGAGGCCGCCGCCGCACGGCGCCGCGGGCGCGCACGTGGCGCTCTCGCAGCGCCCCGCGACGCAGGTCTGGCCCGTGGCGCAGGCCACGCCGCACGCGCCGCAGCTCGCGGCCGTGGTGGCGAGGTTGGCCTCGCAGCCGTTGTCGGCCATCCCGTCGCAGTCGCCGAAGCCCGCGTTGCACGCGAGCCCGCACGCGCCCGCCGCGCAGGTCGCCGTCGCGTTGGCGCCGCCCGGGCACGCGTTGCCGCAGCGGCCGCAGTGGGCCACGGACGTGCGGGTGTTCACCTCGCAGCCGTTGTCCGCGGTCATGTCGCAGTCGCCGAAGCCGTCGTTGCAGGTGAAGCCGCACGCGCCGGCCGCGCAGGTGGCCGCTGCGTTCGCGCGGGCCTCGCAGGCGTGCCCGCACGCGCCGCAGTGCGCGGTCGAGGTCGTGGTCGCCGTCTCGCACCCGTCGCCCGCCATCGCGTTGCAGTCGCCGAAGCCCGCGTTGCACGCGAGCCCGCATGCGCCCGCCGCGCACGCGGGCGACGCGTTGGCGCCGCCCTCGCACGCGTGGCCGCAGGAGCCGCAGTCGGTCGCGCTCGTCTGCGTGTTGACGCACGCCATCATCGCGCCCGCGCCGCAGGTGGTGAGCGGCGCATCGCAGCGAAGGGCGCACGCGCCCGCCGCGCACATCTGCCCGGCGGGGCAGGCGGTGCCGCACGCGCCGCAGTTGCCGCTGTCGGTCATCGTGTCGACGCACGCGCCCGCGCACCGCGTCTGGCCCGACGGGCACGGAGGGTCGACGCAGACGCCGGCCGCGCACACGCGGCCCGAGGAGCACGCGTTGCCGCACGAGCCACAGTTGGCGACGTCGGACAGGGTGTCGACGCATCGGTCGCCGCACGCCGTCATCGTGCCGGTGCACATCGGGCCTGCGTCGGGCGCGACGTCGGGCGCGACGTCGGGCGTGACGTCGGGCGTGACGTCCTCCACGGCGTCGGGCGCCGCATCGACGGCGACGTCTTCCACGGCGTCGGGCGCGGCGTCTTGCGCGACGTCGGGCGCGGCGTCGATGACGACGTCGGGCGTCGCATCGGCGGGTGCGTTGTCGACGGGGGCGTCGATGGGCGCGTCGGCGGGCTCCATGTCCGCCGCGGGCAGGTCGCTCGCGGGCACGTCCTGCCCGCCGCTCGGGGCGCTGTCGGAACAGCCCATCGCGAGCGAGAGCGCCACGGTCATCAATCCGGCTGCACGTTTCACGTCGGTCCTCCTGGCGTTGCGCCCACCGCGTCGACGCCCGGGCCGCGCGCGGCGCGGCGAGCGAGGGCGATGGGCGCATGCGACCACGCCCGCGCGGTGATTCACAACGTGGAGGCTTCGCCACGGCATCGCGGCGCGCGCACCCCGGCGCCCGCGCGATCAGTTCATCGGGACCATGCCGGTGCCGCCCGAGGCGAGCGTGGCCGAGAGCCACGGGCCGACCTGCGCCGAGCCCACCGACGACCCTTCGAAGGTGCCCGGCGAGGGCCGGCCGATGTTCTGGCTGCACTGGATGGGCGCGGGCCCGAGCACGCTCCCCGTGACGAGCGTCTGCCCGGTGGCGGCGATGACGAGGCGCACCGGCAGCGACTGCCGCGTGCGCGTGTAGCGCATGTCGCTGCCCGGCACGCGCATGCCCAGGCGCGTGCGGTAGAAGCTGCACGTGTCCAGCGTCGCGCGGGTCTCTTCGCCGAGGCACATCACCACCTCGGCGTCGGAGACGCCCTGCGCGAGCTGCTCGCTCGGGATGCGCCCGTTCTCGATGTGCCACGCGCCGTTCGACGGCCTCGCGCCCACCACGCGGTGCACGCCGGGCCCGACGGCGTAGGGCCTCGCGCCCGGCACGGGGCGCCCCTCGCACGCCGCCGTCAGCGCGCCGTAGGTGGCCTGGGTGTTCTTGTCGTGGAGGTAGCCCGCGACGCCGCAGACCGCGCAGAGCACGGTGATGCCCACGATCGCGAGGACGATCACGATCGCGCGGTTGGGCTTCTTCTGCGGCGGCGGCGCGGCCTGGCCGCCCGGAGGCCAGTAGCCGTTGTTCGGCGGCTGACCGAAGCCACCGCCCCACGGGGGCTGACCGTAGCCACCACCCGGAGGCTGACCGAAACCACCCGGAGGCTGACCGAAACCACCCGGAGGACCGAAGGGGCCGCCGCCCTGTGGGGGTCCCCAGTTGCCTTGCCCTGAGCCGCTCATCGACGCTCCTCGGCCTGCGAGTACCGCAGATCGCGAGGCGCGTCGACTCCGCGGCGGCAAGCGGTGGGTCAGAGCATCCAGTCGCCCTCGGCCTCGGGCTGGTAGGGCACCTCGAGCACGCGCACCCGCACGCGCGCGCCGCCCCCGACGGGCCAGTCGATCGCGTCGCCCACGCGCAGGCCCAGCAGCGCGCTGCCGAGCGGAGAGAGCACCGAGAGCCGACCCGCGGCCTCGTCGGCGTCCCACGGGTAGACCAGCGTGCGGACGCAGCGCCGCCCGCCGTCGTCGACCTCGTACAGCACGCGGGAGTTCATCGTGACCACGTCGGGGCCGACCTCGCGCGCAGACACCACCTCCGCGCGCGCCAGCTCCTCGTCGAGGGCCGCGCTCGCCTGCGGCGACCAGCGCTCGCCGCGCGCGGAGACCAGGCTCGTGAGCCGCTGCCAGTCCTGGTCGGTCACGCGGATGCGCGGGAGGGCCTCGCCCTCGGCTCGCGCCAGCACCGCCGCGAGGACGGGGGCCGTCACGGCGACACCAGGGTGCCGGGCCGCTGCGCGTCCTTGCGCTCGTGGGCGACGTGGCGCGTCAGGAGCCGCTGGGCCGAGCGCCGCACGCGCCGCGCGGCGTCGCCGATCGCGGCGTAGAGGTCGGCCGACGTCACGGCGGCGACGGCCGTGCGGTGGCCGTCGAGCGAGACGACGATCCGGCAGCGCTTGTCGACGCCGCCGCGGTCGCCGTTCACGTCGTCGAGCCGCACGGTCACCCCGGTGACCCTCGCGGCCATGGGCTCGAGCGCGGCGCGCACCTGGGTGTGCACGCGCTGCGCGAGCGCGGCCGTCAGCTCGAAGCCCTGCGTCCTGGTGTCGATGTCCATGCCTCGTGACCTCCGTTCGGGGGGAACTCTGGGCCACTTCGCGGCTTAGTCGATGACAAAGTTTCGAGGTGTCCTATTGATTCATTCAATGCGTCACGACGCGCTCAACTACCACCACCTGCGTTACTTCTGGGCCGTCGCGCGCGAGGGGAGCATCGTGCGCGCGGCCGAGGAGCTTCGCGTCTCGCAGCCCACCATCAGCCTCCAGCTCAAGGAGCTCGAGCGCGTCCTGGGCAGAAAGCTCATGGAGCGCTCGGGCCGCTCGCTGGCGCTCACCGAGGCCGGGCGCGTCGTCTACAACTACGCGCGAGAGATCTTCTCGCTCGGCGAGGAGCTCATCGACGCCGTGGAGCGCCAGCCCTCGGAGCACGCGCTGCGCCTCGCCGTCGGCATCGTCGACGTGATCCCCAAGACGGTGGTCTACCGGCTGCTCGAGCCCGTGCTCCGTCTCTCTCAGCCCGTGCGCCTGGTCTGCCGCGAGGACAAGGCCGACCGGCTGCTCGCCGACCTCGCGGCGCGGCGCTTCGACGTGGTGCTGAGCGACGCGCCCATCGGCACGGGGGTGCAGGTCCGCGGCTACAACCACCTGCTCGGCGAGAGCGGCGTGACCTTCTTCGCCACGGCCGCGCTCGCGCGCCGCCACCGCCGCGGCTTCCCGCGCTCGCTCGACGGCGCGCCGGTGCTCCTGCCCACCGACGGCACCGCGATGCGGCGCGCGCTGAGCCTGTGGTTCGACTCGCTGCGCGTGCACCCCGTCGTCGTCGCCGAGTTCGACGACGGCGCGACGATGGCGTCGTTCGGCCGGGCCGGCGCGGGCGTGTTCCCCGCGCCCTCCGTGGTCGAAGACGAGGTCTGCCGCGAGCTCTCGGTCGAGGTCGTGGGGCGCTCCGACAAGCTCCGAGAGCGCTACTACGCGATCACCACCGAGGCGCGGCTCCAGCACCCGGCCGTCGTCGCCGTGCGCGAGGCCGCGCGCAACGAGCTCTTCCCGTAGCCCCTCGTCACGGCAGCGCGAGGGGCGGCGCCGCGGCGGCCCAGCGCAGCAGCACGCGGACGTCGCCGCAGTGCGGGCGCCGCGGCGAGCCGCCCTCGCTCTCTTCGACCGACGCGCAGCGCGCGCGGACGGCGCGCTCCACGGC
>JBDHVF010000530.1:0-6102 GCA_039809605.1 Polyangiales bacterium
CGCCGCGCGCCAGCGTCACCGACACCTCGGCGCCCAGCGCCGCGAGCCACTGCTTCACGGCGTCGCGCAGGGCCGGGCCGAAGTCGTCCGCGTCGCTCCACTGCGCGGCGAGCGACGGCGCCGGGGCGGCCGTGGTCGCCGCGGGCGCGAGCGCGAGCGCGACCTCGACGGCCTCGACCCGCACGGCGCGGCGCGGCGGCAGGCGCACCCACGTGCCGTTGCGGCTCGCGAGGTCCTGGCAGTAGACGCCCTCGGCCGTCGCCCACACCAGCGCGTGGTTGGCCGACACGTGCTCCGACGAGAGCGCCACGGGGGTGATCCGCGCGACCGGCCGCGTCGGCAGCCGCGACGCGTCGGGCAGGCGGCCGAAGAGAAGGCCCTCGCCCTCGCCGACCTCGTGGGCGACTTCGGCCGTGCCGCGGACCTTGATCGAGACGCGAGCCATCGGGGGGGGTGGAGGCTAACACCGCGCGCTCCGACGATCATCGGAGGCGCTCCGACGATCGTCGGCGGATCGCGTCGGCGAACCGCACGAATCTTCGAAGAATTGCGTGGCGCGCGCGTTGCGTTGGGGCGCTCGCAAGACCACGGGGTGCGGCGCCGGCCTCGGCTCGAGGCAGCGCGCCCGCCCCGTCACCCCAATGGAAGGCGAAACCTCATCATGACGAGCAACGGCCCTCTCCTCACGACGATGCACCGCGACTCCAAGCGCCACGCGCTCGCCCCGTTCCTCGCGCTGGCGCTCCTCGGCGCGGGCTGCGCCGACGCGGGAGACGGCGCGCAGCGCGCCGCACCGCGGCAGATCTCCGACGCGACGCACGCCGGCGGCACGGCGGGCTTCTACTGGCTCTCGCCCATGGTGCCCGCCCCGTCGCCCTCGGGCGTGTTCGAGCCCGCGGCCGTCCCCACGTTGCGCATCGACCGCCTCGCGGGCGACGGCTCCGTGGCGGCGACGATCGCGACGTACACCGGCACGTCGGGCCCCGGCGGCGAGACGGTGCGCGTGCAGGACGGACAGTTCCAGGTCAACTGGCACACGGGGGACTTCGGCCTCGACCCCTCGGCCACCTACCGCATCCGCGTGCTGGTGCCCGGAGGGCGCGAGCTGGGCTTCGCCGACGTCGACGTGGTGAGCTCGGGATCGCAGCTCCGCAACGTGGCGACCAGCGAGTACATCCCCCTGCTCGACGGGCGCACGCTGCCGATCAAGTTCCGCATCGAGCACGCGGCCGTCGACCGCGACGGCGACGGCGTGCTCGACTGGGCCGACAACTGTCCGAGCAGCGCCAACCCCGACCAGCTCGACACGGTGGGCAATCACGTGGGCGACGCGTGCCGCTGCGCGTCGGTCACCTGCGCGGCGAGCGACCAGTGCCACGTCGCGGGCGTCTGCCAGCCCACGACGGGCGCCTGCACCAACCCCGCGGCGGCCGACGGCACCACGTGCGACGACGGCGACGCCTGCACGCAGACCGACACCTGCCAGGCCGGCGCGTGCACCGGCGCGAACCCCGTCACGTGTGCCGCGAGCGACGCGTGCCACGCCGCGGGCGCCTGCGACCCGAGCACCGGCGCGTGCAGCAACCCCGCATCCGCCGACGGGACCGCGTGCGGTACCGGCTCGGCCTGCGTCGCGGGCGTGTGCACCGTGCAGGTGACCTACATCACCGCGTGCGGCACGGTCATCCGCGCGCCGGGCGTCTACGAGCTCGCGGCGGACCTGAGCTGCGGCGGCGGCACGGGCGTCGACATCGAGGCGAGCGGGGTCACGCTCCGCTTCGCCGGCCACACGGTCAGGGCGGGAGCCTCGGTCGTGCTCGGCGCCAGCGTCGCGGTGAGCAACGACCTCGTGCAGGGGCCGGGCACGATCACGGGCTCGGCGAACTCGGCGCTCGTGTTCATCAGGTCGTCGACGAGCACGGCCACGGGTCTGACCTTCACGGGCAGCCGCATCGGCGTCGCGACGGTCGGGCCCTTCGACGGCACCGCCTCGGGCAACGTGATCTCGAACAACACCTTCCGCAGCGGCGACGGGGGCATCCAGCTCCTCGGCAACACGGGCACGGTGGTCTCCGGCAACGACGCCAGCAACCTCAACGTCGAGGGCATCCTGATCGGCGGCGACCCGAGCATCGGGCAGGTCACGTCGGGCAACGACGTGCACGGCAACACCACGAACAACAACGGCACCTTCGGCATCCACGTCGGCACCGGCGGCACGAGCAACACCATCTCGGGCAACACCGCCACGGCGAACCACGCCGTCGACCTGGTCGACAGCCACCCGACCTGCGACGCCGACATCTGGACCGGCAACACCTTCGCCACGGCCGCGCCCGCCGCCTGCGTGCACTGAGAGCCCGCGCGCGACCTCACCGACCAACGACCGCGGGGCAGCGCCGACGACCTCATCGTGGGGACGCGGCGCGGCCCCGCACTCACACCACGAGGACCAATCGATGACGCTCAAGAACCAGGGCAGAGACGCGCGGAGGGCCTCGCGCTCGACCCGCTGCCTCTACGTATCGGCCGCCGCGCTCGCGCTCGCGGGCGTCGGGTGCACCGACGCGGGCGGCGCGGCCGCGAGCTCGCCCGCGCCGGAGATCTCCGACCAGCTCCACAGCGGCGGCACGCAGGGCTTCTTCTGGCTGCCGAGCATCGTGCCCAACCCGGCGCCCTACGGCGAGAACGAGCCCGCGGCCGACCCCACGGTGCGCATCGACGAGATCGACCCCGCCACGGGCGCCACGATCCGCACGGTGGCGACCTTCACCCGCGCCTCGGGGCCGAGCGGCGAGCGCACGCGCATCAAGCTCCGCGGCCACCCCTGTGACGCGGACGACGACGACGACGACCGCGACGACCAGGGCTACTTCTACGCGCGCTGGCGCCCCAACGACAACCCCTCCCTCGCGCTGCGCGCGATCTACCGCGTGCACGTGCTCGTGCCCGGCGGCCGCGAGCTCGGCTTCGCCGACGTCGACGTGGTGCGCAACAACCGCGAGTTCCGCGGCGTGGACCGCGACGACTTCGTGCCGCTGATCCTGGGGCAGACGCTGCGCATCAAGTTTCGAGTCGCGCACGCCACCGTCGACGTCGACGGCGACGGGGTGCTCGACTGGAACGACAACTGTCCGAGCGCCGCCAACCCCGACCAGATCGACACCGTGGGCAACCACGTGGGCGACGCGTGTCGCTGCGCGTCGGTCACCTGCGCGGCGAGCGACCAGTGCCACGTCGCGGGCGTCTGCCAGCCCACGACGGGCGCCTGCACCAACCCCGCGGCGGCCGACGGCACCACGTGCGACGACCAGAACGCCTGCACCCGGTCGGACGCGTGCAGCGCGGGCGCCTGCCTCGGGAGCGACCCCGTCACCTGCACGGCCCTCGACGCGTGCCACACCGCGGGCGCCTGCGACCCCGCCACCGGCACGTGCAGCAATCCGGCGGCGCCCAGCGGCACGGCCTGCGGCGACGACGGCAACCCCTGCACCCTCGACCGCTGCGACAGCGCGGGCGTCTGCGCGCACCGCACGCCCGGCGTCGCGGACGCGCTCACGCCGTCGGCGGTGCCCTCCGGGGGCCTGGCGATGTGGCTCGAGGCCGACCAGGGCGTGACGACCAACGCAAGCGGTCTGGTCTCTCGCTGGGCAGACCAGAGCGGCCACGGGCGCGACGCCGCTCAGACCAACCCCCTGTACCAGCCCGCCCTCGTCGGCGCGAACCCGGAGGTCGGCGGCCGGCCGACGGTGCGCTTCGCCCTCGGCGCCAACGGCCTGAGCGGCCAGGGGCAGACGCTGCCCTTCGACGGCTCGTTCATCGCGAACACCGACTACACGGTGTTCGCGGTGGCGGCGCGCGATCGCGGCGGGCCCTACGGGTCGGGCAACGACGCGCAGGCGCTCGCCAACTTCTTCGTCACCGGGAGCTCGGCGGCGGCCAACAGCAGCTTCATCGTCGGCTGGGAGAACGGCACGACGCTGCGCTTCTCGCAGTTCGCCAACGACCTCGACCTGACCGTGCCGGCCTGGAACGGCTCGCGGATGTGGTCCCTCATGACGTTCCTGCTCGACGGCGGCGCGGGCCGCTCGACCTTTCTGGGCGTGACGCAGAGCGCGGGCGCTTCGAACACGAACCGCACGCGCCTCGCCAGCAACGCGGGCGCGAACATCGGCCGCTTCGCGGCCACGCAGTACTGGTTCCAGGGCGACGTGGCGGAGCTGGTGTTCTTCGACCACGCGCTCACGTGCAGCGAGCGCATGGCCGTCGAGCAGTACCTCGCGGGCAAGTACTCCCTGCCGTGAGCTGACGCGCGGCCTCCCCTCGGCTCTCCCCGCGCGCCGAACGCCCCTCAACCGCCTCGCGGGGTGCTGGTATAACGCCTGCGCACGCCCGCTCACCATGCCTCGCCTCCCTCCCACCACGTTGCTCCTCACGGCCCTGGTCGGCTGCTCCGAGCTCCACGATCTCCAGCGCGCCGACGGAGGCGCCGACGCGCCCGCCCCCGACGCGCCGCCCGCTGCGCCCAGGCCCCTCTCGCCGCTCTCGACCTCCACGGTCACCTCGCAGCGCCCGACGTTGCGCTGGGCGCCGTCGCCCTCGGGCGTCGCGACGCGCGTCGAGCTCTGCCGCGACCGCGCGTGCGCATCCGCGGTGACCTCCACGAACGTCGCGGGCACGCGCTGGCGGCCCGACGCGCCCCTCGCGCCGGGCGTGTACTTCTGGCGGCTGTCGCGCGGCGGGGCGCGCTCGGCGACGTGGCAGTTCACCGTCGGCGCGCGCGACGCGCCCCTCGACGGCAGCCGCCCCGGCATGCTCGACCTGAACGGCGACGGCATCGCCGACCTCGCCGTCAGCGTCACCCGAGGCAGGGCGTACGTCTACCTCGGCGACCGCGCGGGGCTCGACGCGCGACCCGCGATCACCCTCGCGGGCATCGACGACCCCGCCGAGCCGGCCGCCGTGGCGCTGGCCGACGCGGGCGACGTGAACGGCGACGGCTACGGCGACCTCGCCGTGGGCGCGCCGTGGAGGCCGGGGGGGAGCTACGTGGGCCGCGCGTACGTGTTCCACGGAGGCCCCGAGGGCGTGGTCGGGGCGCCCGCGACGACGCTCGACGGGCGCGACGGGCCCGACGCGCTCTTCGGCAACGTGGCGGGCGCGGGCGACGTGAACGGCGACGGCTACGGCGACGTGTTCGTCGGCGCGCCGGGCCGCGTCACGAGCCTCGGGGACCCCACGGCGCAGGGCCACGGGTACGTCTACCTCGGGGGGCCGGCGGGGCTCGCGACGGAGCCGGCCATCACGCTCGTCTCCACCGGGTTCGGCAACTTCGGCGCGGGCTTCGCCGCGGGCGACTTCGACGGCGACGGCCGCGTCGACCTCGCCGTGAGCGCGCCCCTCACGGGCCGCTGGGTGGGCACGGTGTACGTGTACCTCCAGCCCGCGCAGGGCTTCGGCGTCGCGCCGGCCCCGACGGCGGTGATGCACGGGAGCGGCGAGGAGGTCGAGCAGTACGGCGCGCCCCTCACGGTCGGCGACTTCGACGGCGACGGCGTCGCCGACCTCGTGGCGGGCGCCATCCGCGGGCGCGACCTCGCGGGCACCTACAACGCCGGGCGGATCTATCTGTACCTCGGGGGCGCGTCGGGCCTGCGCGCGGCGGGCGTCGTGTACGGCCCCGCCGGCGCCGCCGCGCAGCTCGGCGTGGCGCCCGCGCGCGCCGCGGACGTCGACGGCGACGGCGACGACGACCTCGTCGCCGGGGCGTGGGGCGTGTCGAGGGCGCGGGGGCAGGCGTACCTGTACCTCGGTGGGCCGTCGGGCATCGGAGACGGCGCCGCCCCCGCCCTGACGCTCTCGGGCCCCGACGGGGCCGACGGGGAGTTCGGCAGCTCGGTCGCGCTCGACGACCTGAACGGTGACCGCCTCGCCGACGTCGTCGTGGGCGCCGACCACGTGGGCGGCGCCGGGAGGGCGTACCTCTTCCTCGGCCGCGGGGGGGCGGTGCCCGAGGCCACGCCGTCGGTGGTGCTCCCGAGCCCCGCGGAGCCGGGCGGCCTGTTCGGCGCGGTGGTGCGGTAGCGCGGTGATGGGGTGACC
>JBDHVF010000531.1:0-6101 GCA_039809605.1 Polyangiales bacterium
ATGCGCTCGATGAGCTGGCGGCGGCGGCGCGAGATCTGCTGCCGGCGCACGGGCTCGAAGATGTCGTCGATGCCCGTCTCGGGGACGTTCTCGATGATCGCGATGTCCTCGGGGTTGCGCAGCACCAGCGTGAGGCCCGTGTGACGCCCGCCCGCGCCGCCGCGGTCGGAGACGTACGTGAGGAGCTGCGCCTCCTCCATCGACACGCTGAGCGTCACCTGCGAGATCTCCTGCGGCTGGTTCGAGGGGTTCGACTGGCCGTTGACCTGCTGCCGCTGCGCCTCGCCGCCGGTGTCACGGCCCGCCGCGAGCACGAGCACGTTCTGGAGCAGCGGGATCGTCACGCGGTCGTTCTCGCCGCCCGTGCGCGAGAGCGTGCCGAGCACGTCGACCCTGTCGCCCGGGCGCAGGAGACCGCCGAAGGAGTTGGTGATGTCCGCGCGCACCGTGATGGCGCGCATGCCGTTCGACACGAGGCTCGACAGGTCGCGGCGCGCGTCGGAGGCCGTCGCGAGGTCGGTCCACATCACCGTCTGGTTGGCCTTGAGGCCCATGCTCACGCGCACGCCCACGATGCGTCGCAGGTCGGAGTACCGAATGAAGCGGTCCTCGAGGTAGGCCTGCGGGATGTACCGCTGGCCGAGCATCGCCTCGGTGAGCGCGGTGCCGAGGGGGATGTCCTGCACCGCCACGAGCACGGGGATCGGCGTGCCGCCCGACGCCTCGTTCTCGAACCGCTTCTTGTACATGAGCAGGAAGACCAGCCCCAGGACCGCAGCCCCGATCGCGATGAAAAGCGCCTTGGTGTTCATCCTGTCACCCGATGCATGGCTCTCGATGGGCAGACGCGCGTGGGTCGCCGCGCGGCGCCGCCGTCCTCGGCAGGGCCATCGCAGGCGTCGCAGAGACTAGACCGAAGTCGCGACGGGACACAACGGCCGAGGCGGCGACGTCGACGCGTCGCGCGCTCTCCGCGCTACATCGCGACGAGGGACATCATCGACGTCACGCCGTCGGCGTGGTCGAACACGAGCACCATGGTGGCGTCGTTTCCGCGCGAGAAGGTGAGCGAGCGGTCGCGGTGGGCGGCGGCCGACGCGGGCAGGCGCGCGTCGCGGGGCACGTCGCTGAGCGTCCAGCCCTGGCGGGCCATGGCGGTCTGGTACCACGCGCGCACGTCGGCGACGGGGGCGCGGGCGGTGTACATCCCGAGGCCGTTGGGGTGGCCGTCTTCGTGGGCCGAGAGCACGCGGCGCATGCCCGGGTAGCGCGCGAGGCCCGGCGCGTCGTGGCCCGGCGCGTCGCCCTCGGCGGGGAACATCCGCAGGAGGTTGAACGGGCCGTCGGTCGCCACGGTGATGATCCGCGTGCCCGTCGACGCCCGCTGCGCGTACGCGTAGCGCAGGTTGCCCCAGCGCGAGAGGTCGCCCGTGTCGACCACGGCGCGCAGCCGCTGCGAGAGCTCGGAGCCCGTCAGCCTTCGGTCGCCCACGTCGACGCAGATCACGTAGCCCTCGGCGTCGTCGCCCTCGCGCACGGCCTCGAGCCGCGGGCCGAGGCGCCCGCCCTGCGACCACAGCGGGCCGAAGGCCGACCCGTCGGCCTGCGCGATCGACTCGGTGACGTGGCCCGCGCGGCGGTCGCACCACGACTCGTAGTAGTCGAGCGCGGCGGCGACCGAGTCGTGCGTGGTGCCCATCGCGAGGTAGAGCGACTCGCCGTTGATCTCCACGCGCCGCGGGGCCTCGATCACGCCCTGCTCGGCGTAGGGCATGAGCTGGCGGGCGAGGTGGCGCATCCCTTCGTGCATCTGCGCGCGCGCCTGGCGCACGGCCACCACCGAGGTGACGGCGAGGCCCGTCACGACGAAGGCCGCGAGGCGGGTGGCGTGGGGGAGGTGCCGGAAGCGGGGGCGCATGGTGTCGTCTCCTCGAGTCAGCAGCCGATGCCGATGAAGCTGCAGAAGCCCGCGGCGAGCGAGCGCACGGGGTTGTCGTGGTAGCGCGTGTTGCACTGCATCGAGTTGCCCGCGAGCACGCTCGTCGAGCCGCCGCCGAGCACGCGGGGCTTGGCGACCGTCGACGTCATGCGCGAGCTCACGCTGCCGCCCGTGACCGCCGAGAGCAGCCCGCTGCCGAAGCTGCCGAGCGTGCCGACGAAGCCGCTCACCTCGCCCGGCGCCTCGGCCCCGCCCGGCGCCGACGAGAGCGAGCAGCCGGGCAGCGTCGTGCCGCACGCGGTGAACGCGTACGTCACCACGCAGTCGCGGTTCTTCGCCATGAGCCTGACCTTCTCGGCGTAGGCGTTGTGCACGTAGATGATGCACGACCACACGATGATGAAGAAGGGCAGCATCACCACGGTCTCGGCGTAGGCCGCGCCGCGCTGGCTGCGCCGGCGACCGGGGCTCTGGGGGCGCTTGTTCGGGCTCACGGCTCCGCCTTGCGTGCGCATGGGTGTCATCGCCTCACGTTGAAGCAGGGCCGCTGGATGCGGGCGCTCTCGGTGCCCTGCAGCGGCAGCGTGGCCTCGGCGCGCATGATCGAGAAGTTGCCCCGCGAGAGGGTGAGAAAGGCCGCCGAGAGCCCCGCGCCCGCGGTGGTGGCCTCGAGCTCGCGCGCGAGGAGGCTGTAGTTGGCGCGGCTCAGGCGGGCCTGCGCCTCGCGGCGCGCGGTCTCGAGGCCCGCGGCCTCGCGCACGTGGCCCGCCGAGAGCGCGCGGGTGAGCTGCATCACCTGGCGGTAGGGCACGCCGCTGAAGATCGACGGCGCGTCGTCGCAGGCCATGGCCGACACGATGGGCACGCCGCAGTGAAAGAGGTACGTCACGCGCGCCGTGAGCTGGTCGCGGTGGTTGAAGCGCGTCTGGAGCGTCGCGCTCGCGTTGCTCTGGAGGTTCGGGAAGTTCACCGCGACGGCGACGTTGTTGTACCCGAGCGCGCCGAGCGCGAGGCGCGCCGCGGGCGAGGCCCCGCCGCCGATGGCGCCCAGGAGGTTCTGGCGCGCGGGCGAGGCGTCGCCCTCGAGCTCCGAGAGCGAGGGCGAGGCGGCCACGAGCGGGAGGTTGGCCGCGAAGCGCACGGCGTCGAGGCGCGCCCCGCCGCGACCGCTGCCGCCTCCGCCGCCGAGGCCGGGGAAGCTCGCGCCGCCGCCCGCGCCGAAGACCGAGCCGAGGATCGAGGCCGGGTCGTCGCCGCGGCCGCCGCCGTTCACGTCGAACTGAGGCGCGCCGTCGTAGCGCACCTCGCAGTCGGGGAAGACCACGATGCCCGCGCGCACCGCGGTGTTGGCCGCGTGCTGCACCGCGAGGTGCGCCGCGTACATCAGCGCGACCTGCATCATCCCGAGCACCATGATGAAGAACGGGATGAAGACGATGAGGAACTCCACGTACACGGCGCCGCCGGTGTCCTTGCGGAGCGAGCGGGGTGCGGGGTCGAGCGCGTGCGGTGCCATACGGTCTCCTCGCGGTCTGGCAATCACCAGGCCAGCCGGTTGACGGCGAACATCAGGGTTCCGAGCAGGATGGGCACGCCCATGCGGACCTTGTGGAGGAGCTCCGCGGTGATGCGCCGCTGCCATTTCTTCGGGAGGACGGGGTTGATCGCGAGGAAGAGCGCGTTCGAGAGCACTCGCAAGAGGCGCCCGTGCCACGCGAGCCGCGCGAGCGTGAGCACCGACGTGGCCGCGAGGCAGAGGAACTCCAGGCCGAGGCCGTGGTAGAGCCCGAGCAGGGCCCCCATCGCCGCGAGGATCTTCACGTCGCCGCCGCCCGACACCTGGTCGAGGGAGCCGTCCTCGCGCTGGATCTGCTTGCGGAAGAGCACCCAGAGGGGGAGCCCGCAGACGAGCGCGCCGAGCACCGCGTGGGCGACGCCCCCGAGCGCGGTCTGCCCGCCGAACTGCATGTCTTCGACCTGGTAGTGCCCCGCGAGGGCCTGGAGCGCGACGCCCGCGACGATGCCCCCGAGGGTGAGCCAGTTGGGGATCTGTCGCGTACGAAAGTCCGTCCACGCGCCGATCGCGGCGATGGCGACGCAGAGCACGATGCAGAGCCTGGGCACCCAGACGATCACGACACCTCCCAGACGCGCGCGCCGCTCGCGCCCTCGGAGAGAGCGGAGCGGCGCACCTTGCACGACGCCACCGACGAGGGGACGGCGACGCCGCCCGAGCGATCAGGTGCCGCCGAGGCCCGAGATCTGGCTGTTGCCCGCGTTGATCTTGCCGACGACCGTGTTGCCGAAGGTGCGCCACGCCACGATGCCCACCACCGCGATGAGCATGAGGATGATCACGTACTCGACCGTCGACAGACCCTCGGTGTCACGAGCGAGGGCGCGGATGTTCTTCTTCATGGCGGCGTTTCCTTTCAACGTTACTTGCGTGGAGCTGTTCGAGCGCGGGGCCCTCACGGGAAGGGCAGCGCCAGGATGAGCTGAGCGAAGCGGTAGTAGTCGACGAGCGGACGCCCCAGCGAGTACGTCGCCGCGGCCGTGATCGTGCCCACCAGCAGCAGCACCACGACGTACTCCGTGAAGACGGCACCGGAGGTGTCGTCGAGGAGGTTCGCGCGGTGGTTGTGCCGATCGCCCACGTCAGTCTCCATCGCAAGGCACGGGCCACGGGTCATGTACCGCAGTTCCGCGCCCTTTGGAAACAGCCCTGGGAGGATTTCGTCCCACGCGCGCGCTCCCGCCGGGGCCTCGCGCATGGGAGGCATCTCTCCCATGGGGCGCGGGTCTCTTGGTGGTCACGGCTGTGTCCGGGGGCGTCGTGACCGGACCCACGCGAGTGTCCGCTCCCAGAGCCCCGGCACCCAGAGGCTCGCCCACGCGAGGAGCGCCACGTTCTCGACCGCCTCGCGGGGCACGGTGAGCACCTGCCGCGTGCCCGGCGCCATGAGCGAGAGGGCCGCGAACGCGAGCAGCGTCGCGGGCGTGAGCACCGAGAGCCAGCGCAGCGCGGCGACGCCCGTGCGCACGGCGCCGTCGCGGTCGGTGAGCGTGAGCGCGTCGCCCGGCGTCCACTCGGTGCGCGCGAGCCAGTCGAGCCTCGGGTACCAGCGCGCGAGCCACGCGTCGAAGGGCGACGCGGGCGCGTAGGTGACCCGGTACGCCCGGTCGCCCGCGGGCACGAACGCGTAGTAGCCCCACAGCATCAGGAAGGTGAAGAGCTGCGGCGAGAGCCACATCTGCATGAACCCGTGGAGCATCACGCCCGCCGCGATGCCCGCGCGCCGCAGCCTCGGCGCGAAGAGCATCAGCGGCACGATCACCTCGGCGCCCATCACCGCCACGTCGAGCGCGACCGACACCGTGGGGTGCGCGAGCAGCGGGCGCACGAGCGGGCCCACGACCCCGTGGCCGGTCTCGGGCACGCGCACCGTCGCGAGCCAGCGGATCACCGCGCCCGTGCCCGACCACATCGGGTGCGTGGCCTTCACGAGCACCGACCCCACGTACACGATCGCCACCTGCCACTGCACGAGCTTCGGGTAGAGCGCGGTGGAGGGCGGCGGCTCGTCGCCGCGCACGAGGCCCGCGGGGTCGTACTCCGCGGGCGCGGCGATCACCGTGAGCAGCACGAGGAGCCACAGCACGTAGAGGTTGTTGTGGTAGGTCACGGGCGCGACCGCGTACGCCGCGGCCATCGACGCGCACACCACGGCGCCCGCGAGGCGCCACCGCCGGCCGAGCGCGAAGGCCACCGACGCGAGGCCCGCGATGACGATGCACGCGCGCGGCGCGAGCGCGAGGGGCGTCGCCTCGCGGCCGAGAGACCACACCGCGAGCGTCTCGCTCCACTCCCAGGACATGTACTGAAAGCCCATCACCGCGAGCGCGCCGAGCGCGAGGTGCATCGCGGCGTGGGTGCGTCCGCTCGCGGGGGCGGCGAAGCAGCTCACCGCGCGCCCAATCGTAGCGTGCGGTAGAAGACCCGGCCCTCGTAGTCGCGGCAGGTGAGCGCGCTCGTGAGCACGAAGCGGCCCGCGGGGTCGACCGCGCGCTTGTGCCTTCGCAGAAGGTCGTGCAGCGCGCCGATCACCTCGTCGTCGCCGTCGGCGTACGCCGCGAGCAGCGGCACCACGCGGCGGTACTC
>JBDHVF010000532.1:0-6097 GCA_039809605.1 Polyangiales bacterium
ACTCCGGCGTACCCCGGGCGGCGACGGACACGCCCTCGGACGACCATGACGCCTGCGCACGATCGGAAACTCACCCGCTCCCCACGGGTGTTCCCGTCGCGAGAGACCGCTCGGGAGGCGTTCCCGACGGGCTACCTCGGCCGTGGACGCCCGTGGGGAGGCGCTCCCTCGGTCTGCCTACCAGCAGATCTCCATCCCGTCGTGGGCGACGTCGATGCGGTGCGACGCGAGGAGCTTGCGCGCCGCGCCGCGGTCGTGCAGCGCGGGGTTCGAGTTGTTCACGTGCACCAGCACCTTGCGCGGGCTCTCGAGGTCGTCGAGAAAGCCCACGAGGCCGCCTTCGCCCGTGAGCGGCGCGTGGCCCATCATGCGCGCGGTCTTCGTCGACGCGCCCATCGCCACCATCTCGTCGTCGGTGAAGAACGTGCCGTCGATCAGCACGCAGCGCGCGTGGGCGAGCTCGCGCTTCAACGACTCGTCGAGGTCGCGCACGCCCGGCACGTACACCAGCGCGTCGGTGCCACCGTCGGCCGTGATCGCGTAGCCCACCGTGTCGCCCGCGAGGTCTCCGCGGGGGTCGCCCGCGTGGCGACCCATCATGTAGGGGGGTGGTTTGCTCGCCACCACGAACGCGCGCAGCGAGACGCCCGTCGGCGCGCCGTCGCGGTCTCGCACCGGGACGGCCTCGCCGGGCTCCACCCGTCGCACGTGCACCGGGCCGTACGACGCGAGCGCGGGGAGGACGCGCAGGCCGTCGGTGAGCGCCTCCTCGACGCGGGCGGTGCAGTAGATCGCCGGGGCGCCTCCCTCGCGCAGCACGAGCAGGCCCGCGGCGTGGTCGATGTCGGCGTTGGTCAGCGCGACGGCGCGCACGGGGCTGGTGCGCGGGCCGCGCGGCCAGAGGGGAGGCGTCGCCGCGAGCTGCGTGCGCACGTCGGGCGAGGCGTTGAAGAGCACCCAGCGCTCGCCGTCGGCCGACACGGCGATCGACGACTGGGCGCGCGGGCGCACGTCGCTGCCCGAGCCCCGCGCGAGGTCACAGCGGGCGCAGCCGCAGTTCCACTGGGGCAGACCTCCGCCCGCGGCGGAGCCGAGGATGATGGCGCGCATGGGAGGGTGGTTGTGTGAGCGGTCAGGCGGTGAACACGTACGCGCCGATCTCGGCGCACGCGCTCAGCTCGGTGAACTCGGGCTTCGTCCACGCGCGGGGAGCGCGCTTGCGGGTGTCACGGCGGTCGGTGCGCTCGTCACGGCGGTCGTTCTTCATGGGCGGTGCCTCCGGTGGTTCGAAGAAATTGTGGGTGCACGGGACGCTAAGCGCCAGCGGGCGTGGGGGTCAAGGCGAGGCGCTGCCTTCTCTTCGCGGGTGCGCGGCCCCATGATGGCGGCACCCATGGACGCCCCCCTCGACGCCGAAGCCCTGGTCGCCCGACTGCGCGACGTGGGCGCGCGCAAGTACCACGACAAGCACCCGTTCCACGCGCTGATGAACGAGGGGAGGCTCACGCCCGAGCAGCTCCGCGTGTGGGCGCTCAACCGCTTCTACTACCAGAGGAGCATCCCCGCGAAGGACGCCGCCCTGCTCTCGCTCATGCCCGACCCGAGGGAGCGCCGCCGCTGGCGACAGCGCCTCGTCGACCACGACGGCACCGGGCCCGACGACGAGGGCGGCATCGAGCGCTGGCTGCGCCTCGTCGAGGCCGTGGGCGGCACGCGCGAAGAAGCATGGAGCGGCGCGCACCTCTTGCCCGGCGTGCGCTTCGCCGTCGACGCGTACGTGAGCTTCGTGCGCACGAAGCCCTGGATCGAGGGCGTGGCCTCGTCGCTCACCGAGCTGTTCTCTCCCGACCTGATGAGCCTTCGCATCGCGGCCTTCGAGAAGCACTACCCCTGGGTGAAGGACGACGGCCTCGCGTACTTTCGCGGCCGCCCCACGCGCGCCCGCGCCGACAGCGATCACGCCATCGAGCTCGTCTTGCGCCACTGCACCACGCGCGAGATGCAGGAGAGGGCCGTCGAGGCGCTGGAGTTCAAGTGCGACCTCCTGTGGGCGCAGCTCGACGCGATCTGGTGGCACTGCGTGAGGGCGTAGGTGACTCCCTCGCTCGCCCGCCGCGCGCGGCTCAAGTGGGACCCGACGCGCGACTGCCACGTGCTGCTCTACCCCGAAGGGGTGCTCGTGCTCTCGCCCGAGGCGGCTGAAATCATCGAGCGCATCGACGGCGCGCGCCCGCTCGATTCCATCGTCGACGCCATCGCCACGGAGCACCCCGAGGCGCCGCGCGACGTGATCGACCGCGACGTGCGCGAGCTCGTCGAACGTCTTCAATCAAGGGGCTTCGTGAAGGCGGAGCCGGCGACGTGAGCGCCCCGTCGCCGCCCATGGCGCTGCTCGCGGAGCTCACCTACCGCTGCCCGCTGCGCTGCGGCTACTGCTCGAACCCGACCGACTGGGGCCGCTACGCCCCCGAGCTCGACGCCGAGACGTGGCGGCGCGTGGTGCGCGAGGCCGCGGAGCTCGGCGTGCTGCACCTGCACCTCTCGGGGGGAGAGCCCCTCCTGCGCGACGACCTCGAGGCGATCGTGCGCGAGGCGCGCGACGCGGGGCTCTACGTGAACGTCATCACGTCGGGGTGGGGCGCCACGCGCGAGCGCCTCGCGGCGCTGGCCGACGCGGGCGTCGACCACGTGCAGGTGTCGTTTCAAGACAGCGACCCCGAGCTCGCGGACCGCGTCGCGGGCGCGAAGGCCCACGCGCGCAAGCTCGACGCAGCACGCCAGGTCCGTGAGCTCGGCATGGAGCTGTCGGTCAACGTGGTGCTGCACCGCGCGAACCTCGAGCGCACGGGAGAGCTCATCGCGCTCGCCGAGTCGCTCGGCGCGCAGCGCATCGAGCTCGCCAACACGCAGTACCACGGCAGCGCGCTCGCCAACCGCCGCGCGCTCATGCCGACGCGCGCGCAGCTCGACGCGTCGCTCGCCGTGGCGCGCGAGGCGCAGCGACGTCTCGCCGGGCGCATGGACGTGATCTACGTCGTGCCCGACTGGTTCGCCGACGCGCCGCGCCCGTGCATGGACGGCTGGGGCCGCCGCTTCATGACCGTGACGCCCGACGGCGTCGCGCTGCCGTGCCCGGGCGCGCACGGGCTCCCGGGCATGGCCTTCGAAAACGTGCGCGACCGCTCGCTCGCCGACATCTGGAGCGTGGGAGCGGACTTCGAGCGCTTCCGCGGCACGAGTTGGATGGCCGAGCCGTGCAGGTCGTGCGAGCGGTGCGAGGTCGACCACGGCGGGTGCCGCTGCCAGGCCTTCGCGCTCACGGGCGAGGTCACGGCCACCGACCCCGCGTGCGTGAAGTCGCCGCACCACGGCCTCGTTCGTGAGGCGCGCGACGTGACGGCGCGGTCGAGCGAGGTGCTCTACCGCATCGACACGTCGCGCAAGCGCGTGTGAGTCAGCGCATCGCCTGGAGGGCGTTCGTCGCGGGAGGCTGCGGTTCGAAGCCCGGCGCGCGCAGCGAGTGGCGCACCCAGTCGTCGTACTCGACGGGCGCGCCGGCGACGACGTAGTTCGAGCGGTCGTACTGGTGGAGCGGCGCGAAGTCGGCGATCTGCGCGTTGCGCGCGCGCACGATGGCGCCGTTCACGAGGCGCTGCGGGCGCCAGTTGCGAAACCCGCCGCCCCAGTTGGCCGAGCCCGCAGGCGACTGGCGAGGCGTCTCGAAGTGGGGGTGAGAGATGTACCCGCCGGGGTGCCCGTCGATGAACTGCACGGCGCCGTCGGGCTCGACCTCGGCGACCACGAGCACGTGGCCGTTGGTGTCGTAGTACATCGTGCCCGGCCGCACCGACGCGCGGTCGATGCGGGGCGCGTACGTGTCGCCGTCTTCGAGCTTGGGCGAGAGGCGGAACATGCCCGAGTGCACGTACGACACGACCTCGTCGAAGAAGGCGCGGGGCGAGCGGAAGTCGGTCCACTGGCGCCAGAGCACGGGGATGCCCTGGTGCAGGTACCGCGGGTCGCCGTGCTCGCCGCCGCCCATCGCGGCCACGAAGCCGAAGGGCAGGTGGCGCTTGAACGCGAAGTACCCGCGCAGGAGGTACGGCAGGTCGGCGCAGTCGGGCATGAGCCCGAGGCGCGCCTCGTCGGGGCTGTAGAGGGGGTTGATCGACGGGTTGTTGAGGCAGTCGTCGAGGCGGATGCAGCGACGCGCGACGAGGCCGCGCCCGATGGCCGTGACGAAGCGGCCGTAGTCCTCTTCGACGGCGGGCGTCCACTCGTGCTCGGCGGGCCACGCGGCGCTCATGGGCATGTCCCACACCGAGAGGGGGCGGCCGCGGCGGTCTCTCATCACCGGGGGCGCCGCGGCCGTCGTCGCCGTGGCCGTCGTCGCGCCCGCTTCGGAGGCCGCGGGCGCAGGGGCCGACGCGGGGGGCGCCTTCGTGCCGTCTGCGCGCGCCGCGACCGCGCCCGAGACCATGCCCGCGGTGCGAGGCATGTACCTCGCGGCCGAGCGCATCACGCGCGACTCGGTCGTCCATGCGTCGATGCTGGTCCCCGTGATCGCGACCGTGCACGCCGCTACGCCGAAGGTCGGTCCCGCCAGCCGGATCCATCGCGCGCGGCGCGTCTTCTTCTCACCGTCGTTCATCCAGTTCCTCGTTCCCGTAGGGTCGGGGGCGTGTGTCTTCTCCACCTCGGAGATCCAAAGCAGGACGGGAACCTTGCTCACGTTCTCGCGCATCGTGCAACGTGGCCTGATGCCCACGGTGCGCAGCGTGCGCTCACACGAATTGCGCGGTCGTCCCGTCGTCTGGGAGCCGAGGCCTGACGAATCCTTCCAACGGCCTGATCTCGCGCAGACGTGAGCCACCTGCTTCGACCCGGCGGCGGGGCCGCGCGTTTCTCGCCGTACGATCGCCGTGCGCGTGATAGTTCTTCGCCCTCGCGAGGTGTCGATGTCACTTCAGGTGCTCAAGTGTCCGAACTGCGGCGCGCCCATGCCCGCCGACGTCGTCGAGGCCGTGGTGGTGTGCGCGTACTGCAACCGCTCGGTCGCCAACCCCGCGGCGCTGAGCGGCGCAGCGAGGGCGCAGCCCGCGGCCCCCGTCGCGCAGGCCGCTCCCGTCGCGCAGGCCGCGCCCGTCGCGCAGGCCGCTCCCGTCGCGAAGGCGACGCAGGCCGCGCCCGCCGCGAAGGCCGCGCCCGTCGCGAAGGCGACGCAGGCCGCGCCCGCTGCGAAGCCCGTGGCGAAGAGCGTCGAGAAGAGCGTGAGCAAACCCGTGGCGAAGTCCGACGCCGTCGTGAACCGTGCGGCGTCGAGCGGGGCTCTGGGCGGCTCGTTCGTAAAGCGCTCGGTCGAGGTCGAAGAGGAGACCGACGAGGAGAGCGAAGAGGAGGACGAGGAGACCTTCGAGTGGACCGAGGAGAACGTGCTCGCCTACGCGCGCGAGAGCCTCGGCGAGCACGACTCGCTCTTCTACGACCCGAGCATCCCGAAGGAGAAGCTCAAGGCCGCGCGCGGGGTGCACAAGGCCTCGCTCGACCGCGACGAGCGCGTGCTGGTGCTCTTCGACGACACCGTGTTCGGAGGCGCCGACGACGGGTTCATCCTCACCACCGAGCAGATCGCGTGGAAGAACATCATGGAGGACCCCAAGCGCTTCTACTGGCAGGAGATCGACCCCGAGCAGGTGGAGTGGTCCGACGAGGGGCTCACGGTGATGGGGGAGTCGATCCAGATCACGCAGGGCGACAGCGCCGCGATGTTCGCGGCGCTCGGAGAGTTCATCTACGAGATGGCCTCGATGGCGCAGGACCTCGAAGCCGAGGAGGAGGACGAATGAACCGCCGCGCGTCAGCTCTCGCGCTCGCGCTCGCGCTCGCCGCGTGCCGCGAGCGCCACAGCGACAACAACAACCCGCCCAGCACCACGGTGCCGACGCAGGTGCAGCCCGCGCCGATGCCCGTCGCCCCGCAGCAGCCCGTGCCCGTCGCGCCCAACGCGCTCGCCGACGCGGGCGCCATGCCCGCGCAACCCGGCGTCGCGCAGCCTCCGCAGCCGGGCGTCGCGCAGCCCACGCAGCCCACCGCGCCC
>JBDHVF010000533.1:0-6083 GCA_039809605.1 Polyangiales bacterium
CTTCGGTAGCCCGGGGTGAGGGGGCCGACGCCCCCGAACCCCGGCGGGAAGCAGGCGCCTTTCTACAAGCTGTTTGAACGCTATTTCGCCGCCTATGGGGACGGGGGGAGGGCCCTCACCCCGCGACGCGGTAGCGGAGCTGCACCAGGCCCGACGGGAACGACTCGCATGACTCGAGCGCGAGCGCGCGCTCGGGCGCCGGCGGGTTGAACAGGGCGACGCCCTCGCCGAGCACCACGGGGATGACCGACAGCGTCAGGTCGTCGACGAGCCCCAGCCGCAGGAACTCGCTCACCACCGCGCCGCCGTCGACGTACACGCGGCGCACGCCCTCGGTCGCGAGGCGCTCCATCAGCGCCGCGGGATGGCCCGCGTAGAAGGTCTCGCCGCGCCGCGGCTTCGCGGGCGGGCGGTGCGTGAGCACCACGCAGCGCTTGTCTCCGTAAGGCCATTCGCCGAAGCCGAGCGCGGCGTCGTAGGTCTTGCGGCCCATCACCATCGCGTCGACCGAGTCGAAGAAGCGGCGGTAGCCGTAGTCCTCGCCGGGGCGCTCGACCGACGAGAGCCAGTCGGTGCGCCCGTCGGGGCGCGCGATGTAGCCGTCGACGCTGACCGCGAGGAACACCGATCCGATGGGGCGCGCCATGAGCCTCACTCTCGGGCAAGCTCCCCGACGGCGACAAGCGCAAAAATGCCACGCGCCGGGCTTCGTGCTTGACACGATGCCCCTGCGCTCGCGACGTTTCTACGCACCAACCGTCGGCTTCGGTTGGGGGAGCGTCTTCGATGCGGGGATCACGTGTGGGCACGCTGCTGGGGGTGACCGTGTGCGCCGCGGCGCTGGCGGCGGGGGGCGAGGCGCGCGCGCAGGAGCGCTTCAACCCCCGCGTGGGGCTGGTGACCACGGGGCCCTTCTACCGCGCGACGGTGGCGGCGCGGGTGAACCCCATCGGGCTCTTCGGCGAGGTGCGCGCGGGCTTCAGGCTGCGGCTCTTCAACAGCCCCACGCGGCACATCCTCCTGCGCAACACCTACGTGGCGCTCGGCGCGTCGGTGGTGGCGTCGCCGGCCTTCGTGCGTCCCGGCGTGGCGCTCGAGGTGCAGCCCCTGGCGATCTTGAACCTCCAGGTGCTCTACGAGCCGATCGTGCAGTGGTTCGGCAGCTTCGGCAACGTGCAGACCTACCCCGACGCGTCCCACGCGGGCATCGGCGCGGGCGTGCTGAGCAGCGGCAACGTGCCCGACAACGCGCAGGCCGCGAGGGGCTGGCAGCTCACGCTCCAGGGCACGCTCCAGGCGCGCATCGGGCAGACGCTGGCCGTGCGCAACACCTTCCGCGCGGTGCGGTCGACCTACGACGCCGACACGCTCTCGTCGTCGCACCGCGCCGACCGCGTCTACTACGACCCCTTCTACGACGTCGTGTCGCCCCTCGACGGGTGGGTGTTCACCAACGACCTCGACGTGCTCGCGTCGCTCACCGACCTCGGCACCAACATCGGCCTGCGCTACACCGCCGTGCTCCCGCAGCTCGGCGACGCCGCCGGGCCCGACGTCGTCGCCGCCACGCACCGCCTCGGCCCGGTGATCACCTACACCTTCAAGGAGCGGCGCCACGCGGCCTTCAACGCGCCCACGGTGTTCCTCCTCGCGCAGTGGTGGATCCGCCACCCCTGGCGCACCGGCGGCGACGCGCCCGAGGCCATCTCGCAGTGGATGCCCATGGTCGTCCTGGGCCTCTCGTTCCGCGGGGACTGGTAGTCTCCCGCGCCGATGCCCCCGACGCCCGAGTCGCTCCGCCCTCACTACACGGCCTTTCTCTCGCGCCCCCGCGCGCTGCTCACCGGGCACTCGCACCAGGCGTGGCCCGACCGCGCGCGCGACGGCCTCCTCGCGTCGTTCGAAGACGCCGCGCTGCACGTCGACGACAAGTGGTCCCGCGCGTTCGAAGCCGCCGACGCCGTGCGCGCCGCCGTCGCCGCGCGCGTCGGAGGGGGCCCCCGCGACGTCGCCCTCGGCGGCAGCACCCACGAGCTCGTGGCGCGCTTCCTCTCGGCCCTGCCCCTCGCGAAGAGGCGTCACCTCGTCACCACCGCGGGCGAGTTCCACTCGATCCACAGGCAGCTCCGGCGGCTCGCCGAGGAGGGCGTCTCGGTCACCTTCGTCGACCCGCGCCCCGCGGCCACGCTCGCCGAGCGCCTCATCCGCGCGCTGCGCGACGACACCGCCGCCGTGCTCGCGTCGACGGTGCTCTTCGAAACCTCGGAGCGCGTGCCCCACGCCCGCGCCCTCGTCGACGCCGCGCGCGCGAAGGGCGCCGAGACCCTGCTCGACGCCTACCACGCCTTCAACGTCGTTCCCATCGACCCCTCGGAGTGCGAGGGCGCCTTCGTCACCGGGGGCGGCTACAAGTACGCCCAGTGGGGCGAGGGCGTGTGCTTTCTGCGCGTGCCCGAGGGCTGCGCGCTGCGCCCCGTGTACACGGGCTGGTACGCCGAGTTCGCGCACCTGGGCGACCGGCGCACCGACGCCCCCGTGGCCTACGAGCGCGACGGCGCGTGGCGCTTCGCGGGCTCGACCTACGACCCCGCGAGCCACTACCGCGCCCGCGAGGTCGCGCGCTTCTTCGACGAGCACGGGCTCACCGTGCCCGCGCTGAGAGAGCTCTCGCTGCGGCAGACGGCGCGCGTCTTCGACGGCCTCGAGCGCGCGGGGTGGGCGCCCGCCACGCCGCGCGAGCCGTCGCTGCGCGGGGGCTTCGTCGCCGTGCGCTGCGCCAACGCCGCCGAGGTGGTCGAGGCCCTGCGCCGCGACGACGTGTACGTCGACGCGCGCGGAGACCTCGTGCGCCTCGGCCCCGCGCCCTACGTCACCGACGACGAGATCGACCGCGCCGTGACGGCCTTCGCGAAGGCCGCGCGACGGACGTAGCCCTCCGCGCGCGACATGGTGCATCCTCCCGCGGCCATGCGCCCGACCTCGATCGCCCTGTGCCTCGCGCTCGCCGCGTGCTCGTCGACGCGACAGCCCGTGACCGCGCCGCAGCCCGCGCCCGCGCCCGTGACCGCCCAGCCCGCGCCCGCCGCGCCGCCCGACGCGCCGCTCGTGGTCACGGTCGTGATCGACCAGTTCGCCGCGTGGATCGCCGCCGAGCGCGTGCCGTTGCTTCCCGACGACGGCGGCTTCGCGAGGCTGCGCCGCGAGGGCACGTGGTTCCGCCAGATGCGCTACATGCACGCGGCCACCGACACGGCGCCGGGCCACTCGTCGCTCTACACGGGCGAGCCGCCGAGGGAGAGCGGCATCCTCGCCAACGAGGTGCCCGACGCGCGCGGCGAGCGCGTGTCGATCCTGCGCGACGAGTCGTCGCGCGTGGTGGGCTTCGACGGACCCACCGACGCCGTGGGCTCGTCGATCGCGCGGCTGCGCGTGCCCACGCTCGCCGACCAGCTCCGCGAGCGCGCGCCGAACGCGGTCATCGTGAGCGTCTCGCTCAAGGACCGCGGCGCCATCTTCGGCGGCGGACGTCACCCCGACGCGACGCTCTGGTTCGACCCCTCGCGCGACAGCTTCGTCACGTCGACCGCGTTCGGCAACGCCATGCCCGCGTGGGCGCGCCCCGAGGGCGAGCCCGACGCGATCCGCGCGCTGCGCGCAACACCGTGGACGCCGCTCGACGAGGCGTGGGTGCGCGCGCACGCGGCCACGCCCGACGACCAGCCGGGCGAGGGCGACCTCGACGGGTGGGGCACGACGTTTCCGCACGACTTCACCCGCTCGCGCAGGCCCGGCGGCGCGCTTCGGGCGTCGCCGCGCGGCGACGTCGCGGTGCTGCGCGTGGCCGAGGCCGCCGTCGAGCGGGCGAGGGACCGCCGGCGCCCGATGCTGCTCGCGATCTCGCTCTCGTCGAACGACTACGTGGGCCACCTCTTCGGCCCCGACTCGTGGGAGGCGTGGGACCAGCTCCGCCAGCTCGACGCCTCGCTCGCGCGCTTCTTCGCGCGCCTCGACGCGCTCGCGGGGCCGCGCGGGTGGTCCCTCGTGCTCGCGGCCGACCACGGCATCGTGCAGCTCCCCGAGGTGCAGACCCTCGCGTCGGCGAGGCCGTGGTGCGCGAGCGACGGAGGCGCGGACGTGTGGCAGCGCCCGTGCGGGCCGCTCGGGCGGCTCGACCCCGACGCCGTGGCGCGCGAGCTACAAGAGGCCGCCGTCGCCGCGGTGGGCCAGGGCCAGTGGGTGCGCGGCGTGGCCGACCCGTACGTGTACCTCACGCCCGCGGCGCAGGCGCTGCCGCAGCCCCGCATGCGCCGCCTGCTCGACGCGATGACCCGTCGCGCGCGGCGGCACCCCGAGGTCGAGCGCGTCGTCGAGACGCTCACGGTGCCCGCGCAGTGCCCCGAGGGCGAGTCGGTCGAGGCCCTCCTGTGCCGGTCGATCCCGAGGGACTCGGGCGCGGCGCTCTACATCCAGGCCCGCGCGGGCGCGTTCTTCGACGCGGGCTACGCGCTCGGCCACGGCACCAGCCACGGGTCGCCCTACCTCTTCGACCGCACCGTGCCCCTCTTCGTGCGCGCGCCGGGCGCGGTCGAGGCCGGCCGCGCCGTCGACGAGCCCATCGCCTTCACGCGCTTCCGCGAGATGGCGACGCGGCTCCTGGGGATGTGACGCGGGCCCCGCGTCCGGATTACACTCCGCGCCCGCCTTCGACGATGAGCGACGACGCACCCGACCCACGCGCGCCCGACGCCGCCGACGCCGAGGACACCCTCGACGACGGCTACGAAGACGGCGACGAGTACGAGGAGTACGAGGACGACGAGGACGACGAAGCCGCGGAGGCTTCGGCGCCCGAGGCTCCGTCGCACCGCGTGAGCGTCGCGCAGCTCCTGGGGATCAGCGCGGTGTGCCTCGCGATGGGGGCCATGCTCGCGGGGGGCGTGCTCGGCGTCGTCGCCGCGGCCGACGCGCCCACGACCGCGGTGGCCGCCGCGCTCGCGGCGGCGCCCGCGTCGCGCACGCCTCCGCCGCGCCCGAGGGCAACAACGCCCGACGCGGCCGTGGCCCTGGTCACGCCCGACGCGGCCGTGGCCGACGTCGCGGCGCCCGACGCCGCCGTCGCGGCGCAGGAGGCCGACCCCGAGGACGTCGGCGACGGGGTGATGGACGACCTCGACGACGGACCCGCGCCCGCGCCGCGGCGCCCGCGCTCGCGGCCGTCGTTGCAGCGCGCGGCGATCACGCCGAGCGCGGGCGGCGGAGGCGCCGGGCACGTGACGACCTCCGACAGCGTGCCCGAGGGGTCGGTGCAGGGCTACGTGCGCGGGCGCCCGGTGCGCATCGAGGTGACGCGCATCGACGGCAAGCCCGTGGAGCGCCACACCGCCGCCGCGTACCGCCAGATGCACGCGGCGGCGTCGCGCGACGGCGTGCTGCTCCGCATCGTGAGCGGCTTTCGCACGATGGAGCACCAGCAGGCCCTCTACCGCGCGTACCTGCGGGGCCGCGGGAACCTCGCGGCGCTGCCGGGGCACTCGAACCACCAGAGCGGCCACGCGCTCGACCTCAACACCCGCGCGCCGGGCGTGCTCCGGTGGCTCGAGCGCAACGGCCGCCGCTTCGGCTTTCGCCGCACGGTGCCCACCGAGGCGTGGCACTGGGAGTGGTGGTGACGGGTCAGCGCACGATGACCCGGGCGCGGGGCGCGAGGCAGAAGCGCAGTCCGCCGGCCTTGCGCTCGAAGAGCGGCGCCGGGTCGATGCCCTCGTCGGCGAGGCTCTGCCGCAGGCGGTAGAGCAGGGTGTTGAGCTCGGTGCGCCCGTTGCGCTCGCCGGGCCACACGCGGGCGCAGATCACCTCTTCGGGGATGAACTCGCCCGCGCGGTAGGGCGCGGGCGGTTGCAGCAGGCACGCGACCATGTCGCAGCGCCGCTCGGAGAGGTGCGTCGTGTGGAGGCCGCCGCCGATCTCGACGGTGAGCTGCCCCCCCCGCGGAAGGAACTCCAGCAGCGCCACGACCGCGTGCCGAGGCGGGGTGGCGCTCCTGGTCTCGTCGCCCGCGCGCGCCGGCCTCGCGTGCACCGTCA
>JBDHVF010000534.1:0-6069 GCA_039809605.1 Polyangiales bacterium
CGCGACGCGCCTCTCGCTCGTCGAGCACTTTCGCTCGCAGCCCGCCATCGTGGCGCTGGCGTCGTCGTGGAGCGGGTACGCCCTCGACGTGCGCACGCCCCCGCGCTCGCTCTCGCACGCGTCGCCGCGGCTGCGGGCGCCGGTGATCGTCCACGACGTGCGGGGCCGCGGGGAGCGCGCGCCCGAGGGGGTCGTGAACGCCGCCGAGGCCGCGCGCGCCGAGGCGCTCGTCGACGAGCTCGTGCGCGACGGCGTCGACCCGCGAGACATCGCCGTGCTCACGCCCTTCGTGGGCCAGAGCGCGCGCGTCGAGCGCGAGCTCCTGCGGCGCGGGCTCGCGGGCGAAGGCGGCGCGCTCGTGCGCACGGTGCACAAGCTCCAGGGGGGAGAGCGCCGCGTGGTGGTCTTCTCGGTGACGGCGACCGAGCGGCGCCACCTGCGATGGCTCGCCGCGAGGCCGCACCTGCTCCACGTGGCCGCGAGCCGCGCGCAGGATCACCTCGTGGTCTTCATGGACGTCGAGCGCGCCCGAAGCGAGCCCGTGCTCGCGCCGCTCGTGCGCGCGCACGAGGCGTGACGGCCCGCGTCACCGCCTCGCCTTCGTGAACCTGAGCACGCCGTCTTCGAGGGGCGCGTGGCGCAGGGCCACGCGGTCGAGCGCGTAGTTCTGGTAGACCCTCCACGGCGCGAGCGAGCCCTGGCGGGGGAACTTGTCGATCGCGCGCAGCACGTAGCCCGAGGTGAAGTCGAGCAGCGGCTCCTCCTTCACGGCGGGGTCGTCGTTGTGCGGGCGGCACTGCGCGTAGCCCCGCGCGTCCATGTGGTTCAAGAGCCGGCAGACGTACTCGGCGGTCAGGTCGACCTTGAGCGTCCACGACGCGTTGGTGTACCCGATGGCGAGCGCGAGGTTGGGCACGCCGCTGCACATCAGGCCCTTGTAGGCCATGGTCTTCGACGGCTCGACGGGCGCGCCGTCGACCTCGAGCGCCACGCCCCCGAGGAACTTCAGCTTGAGCCCCGTGGCCGTCACGACGACGTCGGCCGCGAGCTCGGCGCCCGACTCGAGCCGCAGCCCCGCCTCGGTGAAGCCCTCGATGCGGTCGGTGACCACCGAGGCGCGGCCCTCGCGCAGCGCTTCGAAGAGGTCGCCGTCGCGCGCGAGGCAGAGGCGCTGGTCCCAGGGGTTGTACGTGGGCGTGAAGTGCTTCGCGGCCTCGCGCGAGCCGCCGAGCGACCGGCGCGCGCGGCCGACGATGAGCCGCCTGGCGTGCTCGGGGTAGCGCCGGCAGTACTTGTAGAGCGCCATGCTCACGAGCACGTTCTTCCACCGCGTGACGCCGTAGGCCGCGCCCGCGGGGAGCCGCTCGCGCAGCCAGTCGGCGACGCGGTCGCGCTCGGGCAGCGAGAGCACGTACGTGGGCGAGCGCTGGAGCATGGTGACGTGGGCCGCGCGCTTCGCCATCGCGGGCACGAGCGTCACGGCCGTGGCGCCGCTGCCGATGACCACCACGCGCTTGCCCTCGTAGTCGAGGTCGTCGGGCCAGTGCTGCGGGTGCACGACGCGCCCCTTGAAGCGCTCGCGCCCCGCGAACTCGGGGGTGTAGCCCTCGTCGTAGTCGTAGTAGCCCGCGCACGCGAAGAGGAAGCTGCAGGTGAAGCGCACGGTCTCCCCCGTCGAGAGGTCGCGCACGTCGACGGTCCACCGCGCGTCGTCGCTCGACCAGCTCGCGCGCTCGACGCGGTGCCGGTAGCGGATCTTGCGGTCGATGCCGTGGGCCTCGGCGGTCTCGCGCACGTACGCGAGGATCGAAGGGCCGTCGGCGATGGCCTGGGGGTTCGTCCACGGCTTGAACGAGTAGCCCAGGGTGTACATGTCCGAGTCCGAGCGGATGCCCGGGTAGCGGAAGAGGTCCCAGGTGCCGCCCATGCGCTCGCGGCCCTCGAGGATCGCGAAGGTCTTCTGCGGACAGCGGGTCTGGAGGTGGTACGCGACGCCGATGCCCGAGAGGCCGGCGCCCACGATGAGCACGTCGAAGTGGTTCTGCGCGTCGGTCACGTCACACCTTGAGCTTCTTCCACGAGCCGCGGGCGAACTTGAGCACCATGAGCGAGGCGAGGGCGGTGGCGTAGACGGCGACGGCCGTCCACACGCCGGGCAGGCCCAGGCCGAGCACCATGCCGAAGAGCCACGCGAGCGGCACCAGACACAAAAAGTGCAGCGTCACCTCGACGACCATCACGTAGCGCGTCTCGCCCGCGCCGAAGAGGGCCTGCGTGAGGATCATCGCCGTCGCCACCACGGGCCCCATCGTCGCCATGATGCGCATGGGCGTGGCGCCCGCGTCGACCACGGCGGCCTCGTGGCTGAAGACGCCGAGCACCCCGCGCGGGAAGAGGAACATCACCAGCCCGATGGCGCCGAAGATCATCGCGCCGAGCTTCACGCTCGTCCACGCGTAGCGCTCGGCGAGCTCGGGGTCGCCCTGGCCCATGCTCTGCCCGACGAGCGTGGCCGTCGAGGTGCCGAAGGCCATGCACGACACGAACGTGGCGCTCAGCACCTCGATGATGATGGTCGTGGCGGCGCCGTTGTAGCTGTGGGCCGCGCCGTGGGCCATCGCGTCGGCGTCGATGCGCCCGACGACCTTGGTGAAGAGCAGGAAGCCGAACATCACCACGGCCGTCGCGACGCCGCCGGGCACCGACAGCCGCAGGAGCTGCGAGACGGTCGACGCCGAGAGGGCGCCGCGGCGGTAGAAGCGGTAGCGCGCGAGGTCCTCCTTGCGCAGGGTGAAGGCGATCATCACGGCGAAGCCGATCCACGTGGAGACGCACGCGGCGAGACCCGCGCCCTCGACGCCCATGGCGGGCGCGCCCAGGTGGCCGAAGATGAACACCCAGCAGAGCAGGAGGTTGATGACGTTCATCACCACGGCGGCGGCGAGGTGCAGGTGCGTCTGCCCGATGCCGTCGTAGAAGGCCTTGTACGCCGCGGTGGCGGCCATCGAGGCGATGCCGAGGAAGCGCCAGCGCGAGTAGGCCGTGCCCAGGGCGATGACGTTGGGGTTGTCCGAGAGCAGGCCGAAGGCCCACGGCAGCGCGAACCAGCCCACGAGGGCGCCGACGGCGCCGCCGGTGAGGGCGACGGCGGTGGCGTTGGGGAGCACGGCGCCGGCGTCTTCGAAGCGCTCCTCGCCGTAGCGGCGCGCGGTGGTGGCCTGGGTGCCCACGGAGATGGCCGAGAGGAAGCCCCCCACGGCCCATAGGAACATCAGCGAGGGGGTGAGGGCGAACTGCCCGTCGCTCGCCACCTCGGGGGGCAGCCTGCCGATGAAGTACGTGTCGACGACGTTCACGCCGGTCTGGGTGAGCATCGCGAGGATCACCGGCGCGGCGAGGCCGAGGATGCGCCTCGCCTTGCGCCGGTCGAGCCAGGGGGTGCGTTCCGTGGTCATCAGGGGCGGCGCTCGTATAGCGTCTTTCGCCGGGGAGCGACACCCGGTGACGTCTTCGCGCGCTTCTGCGCCCGAAGGAACGTTGACAAGCCCTGGCACCTGACGATACGCACGCGCCCCATGGGCCTCATCGGTGCAGGGTCGCGTCTCTCGCTCTCCGCGCGCATCTTCGCGCTCGCGGCCGTCGTGGTTTCGGGCGCCGCGGCGTGCACCAGCGCGCCCGACTACCCCAACTGCGAGAACGACCAGCACTGCCAGCGCAACGGCCGCCGCGAGTGGTGCGTGCAGCGCCGCTGCCAGCAGTGCCGCAACACCGCCGACTGCGCCGCGGGGCAGACCTGCCTCCGCAACCGCTGCGTGGCGGGCGTGAACGCGTGCGAGGGCGACAACGACTGCCTCGTGGGCCAGCTCTGCGAGAACCACCGCTGCGTGCAGCGCCCCGAGTGCGACAGCGTGCGCCCCTGCGGCCAGGGGCGGCGCTGCGAGGCCGGCCACTGCGTCGCCTCCGAGGTGGCCGAGACCGACCCCGACGAGAACCGCGGGTCGCAGTGCACCTTCGAGCCCCCCCTCTTCGACTTCGACGACGTGGCCCTCTCCGAGGGCGCGCGGCAGCTCCTTCAGCGCGACGCCGAGTGCATGCAGCGCGAGCGCACCACGCGCTACGTGCTCATCGGCCGCGCCGACCCGCGCGGCACCACGGAGTACAACCTCGCCCTCGGCGAGCGCCGCGCCCGCATCGTGCAGCGCTACATGATCTCGCTCGGCGTGCTGCCCGACCGCCTCGCGGTGTCGAGCGAGGGCTCGGAGTTCGCCACCGGCACCAACGAAGACGGCTGGCGCCGCGACCGCCGCGTCGACTTCCGCCTGCGCCCGTGAGTGACGTGATGACGAACGCACCGCGACGCCTCCTCGCCGCGCTGGCCCTCTCGGCCCTGACGCAAGCGTGCTGGGTCACCACCTCGGAGCACGACCGCGTGCGCGCCGAGCTCGACCACCGCATCGGCGCGCTGGAGAACAACGACCGCCAGCGGCGCGAGCAGCTCCAGCAGGCCGTCGACCAGGCCACCGCGCAGGTGCGCACGCTCAACGCGCAGCTCGAGCAGGCCCGCACCCAGACGCGCAACCTCGCCGACCTCGGCGTGCGCATCGACTCGCTCGAGGAGCGCCTCCGCACGCTCAACGGCGCCCTCGAGGAGCTGCGCCACGCCCTCGACGAGACCGCCCACGCGCGCACGCAGCTCGACGGGCGCATCACCAACGTCGAGCGCCGCGTGGGGCTCGCGCCCGCCGTCGACCCCTCGCAGATCCCCGCGGACAACGCCCAGCTCATGGCCCAGGCCCGCCAGGCCTTCGACGCGCGAGACTACGCGCGGGCGCGCTTCCTCACGCAGACGCTGCTCACCCGCGCCGCGCAGGACCCGCTCGCCGACGACGCGCTGCTGCTCCAGGCGAAGTGCCTCGTGGCCGAGAACCGCGCCGCGACGGCCGTGCAGGACCTCAACCGCCTGCTCCAGACCTACCCCAACGGCGACGCCGTGCCCGAGGCCCTCGCGGTGCTCTCCGAGGCCTTCGTGAACCTCCGCATGTGCACGCAGGCGCAGCGCACCCTGCGGCTGCTCATCGAGCGGCACGGGCGCACCCCCGCGGGCGCCGCCGCGCGCCAGCGGCTCGAGCAGGTGCGGGCGCTGCCCCGCGAAGCGTGCGGGGGATGACCCCGGGCGCGCGCACGAGCGCGGCGTCCGTGTCGGGCCTCTCGGTCGCGCCCGCGCCGCGCGTGTGGAGGCTGCTCGACAAGCTCGGCGAGGGCACGCTCTCGGAGGTCTGGCGCGCGTCGCACGACCCCCTCGGGCGCGACGTGGCCGTGAAGCTCCTCAAGTCGTCGGTGGCGCCGGGCTCGCAGCTCGGGGTGCGCTTCGACCGCGAGGCGGCGCTGCTGGCCTCCATGGCGCACCAGAACATCCCGCAGGTGCACGACGCGGGGGTCACCCCCGAGGGCCGCCCCTTCATCGTGATGGAGCTCGTCGACGGCCTCTCGCTCGCCGCCCTCGCGAAGCGCGCGCCGGGCGAGCGCGTGCCCTGCGACGTCGCCGCGGTGATCGCGCTCAAGATCGCGCGGGCGCTCGAGTACGTGCACCTGCGCGGGGTGATCCACCGCGACTGCAAGCCCTCGAACGTGCTGGTGAGCCGCCTGGGCGACGTGAAGCTCGCGGACTTCGGCCTCGCGCGCGAGGCCGGCGACACCAGCGCCGAGGGCCTGGGCGTGGTGGGCACGCCCGCGTACATGTCCCCCGAGCAGGTGCTCGGCGACCGGCTCGACTTCCGCTCCGACCTCTTCTCGTTCGGCATCGTCTTCTACGAGATGCTCACCGCGCGCCGGCCCTTCGAAGAGGACCCCGCGCGCACCGTGATGCAGAAGATCCGCCTCGACCGCTACACCCCACCGCGGGCCGTGCGCAGGGACGTGCCCCCCGTGCTCGAGCGCGTGCTCGGCCGCTGCCTCGAGAAGAACCCCGCGCACCGCTACCCCTCGACGGGCGCGCTCTGCGACGACCTCAACGAGTACCTCTCGCGCGCGGGCGTGAGCTCGCACGAGGCGCGGCTCATCGCGTACCTG
>JBDHVF010000535.1:0-6068 GCA_039809605.1 Polyangiales bacterium
GCGGACGCGGGCCTGCGCGGCGCGGCGGCGGGCGTGACGGTGGTGGAGACGGCCTTGGCGCGCGGCGCGGCGACGTTGGTGACGTCGTTCGACTCGTCGTCGACGAGGGGCGCGCCGAGCGGCGCGAGGTGGCTGCGCGCCGACTCCGACGCGCGCTCGAGGAGCTGCGCGAGCTCGTTCTCGGGCTGCGGGTCCTGCGTGTAGAGAAAGACCGTGAGGTCGTCGGCGAGGGCGCGCGCCGAGGGGTGGCGCTGCGCGGGGTCGGCGGCCATCGCGCGGCGGATGATGTCGGCGAGCGCGGGCGGCAGGTCGGGGCGCAGCCGCTCGGCGGGCTCGAAGATCGCGCGGGTGATGCGCTCGAGCATGAGGGGCAGCGGCGCGTCGGGGTAGGCCTGCCTGCCCGTCACGAGCTCGTAGAGCACGAGGCCCGCGGCGAAGACGTCGGTGCGCGCGTCGACGGCGTGCCCCTTGGCCTGCTCGGGGGCCATGTACGAGTACTTGCCCTTGATCTGCCCGACCTGCGTGGCGGCGGCGCGCAGCGAGGCCTTGGCGAGCCCGAAGTCGGTGAGCTTCACCTCGCCCGCGAACGAGATGAGGATGTTCGACGGGGTCACGTCGCGGTGCACGATGCGCAGCGCCTTGCCCTCGGCGTCGGTCATGCGGTGGGCGTGGTCGAGGCCCTCGCAGACCTCGCGCATCACGTAGGCGGCCACGCGCGGGGAGATGGCGCGGCGGGCGCCGAGGCGCGCGAGGAGCTTCGCGAGGTCGACGCCGTCGACGTACTCCATCGCGATGTAGTGCTGGTGGTCGATCTCGCCGAGGTCGATCACCTGCACGACGTTCTTGTGCGAGAGGCGCGAGGCGATGTTGGCCTCCTCGACGAGCTGGCGCACGAAGTCGGGGTCCTCGTCGCTCTGCGCGGGGCGGATCATCTTGATCGCGACGGCCTTCTGAAAGCCCGCCACGGAGCGGGCCTGCGCGAGGTACACGTCGACCATCGCGCCCGAGGCGAGCCGGCGCACGAGCTCGTAGGGCCCGAAGGGACGCGGGAGCTCCGCGGGCGGGTTCGGCACGCCGGGAGTGTACCCACCTCGCCCGTGAGTTCCGAGGGCGATTTTCCGTCGCCCGCAGGAAGGTTGTGCCGCGCGTGAGGTGGGCTCTAGACTCCGCGCGCCGTGAAGGAAGCCCACACACCCGCGCCGCAGGCCCGTCGCGAGCAGCTCCGAGAGATCGGCCTCTTCGGTGGGCTGACCGACGAGGCGCTCGACCTTCTGGCCGAGGAGCTGCGCGCGTGGCGCATCGAGGCCGGCGCCGAGGTGACCCGCGAGGGCGAGCACGCGCGGGAGATGTTCGTGGTGCTCGCGGGCGAGCTCGAGGTGATCCGCCATTCGAAGGGCGGCATCGAGGGTCGCGTCGCGATGCTGGGCCCCGGGAGCTGGTTCGGCGAGATGTCCATCATCGACGTGCAGCCGCGGTCGGCCACGGTGCGCACCGTCGCGCCCTCGGTGCTCCTGCGCATCACCGCCGAGGACCTCGACCGGCTCTACCGCCGCGACATGAAGTCGTACCTGCTCTTCGTGCTGAACATCGCCCGCGAGCTCTCGCGCCGCCTGCGCGTGGCCGACGGCATGATCGCGAGCTTTCTCGCCGCCGCGTGGGACGCCAACCTCGCCCCGCCGCGCCGCGACGACCCGCCGAAGCAGGGCTAGTAGAGAGCGCGCCCGCGCTGCTTCATCGTCTCGACGATGATGCCCGCGGTCTCTTCGATGGCGCGGCCGGTCACGTCGACCACGGGCCACGAGGGGTGCTCGCGGAAGGTCGTGTGGGCGAACTCGAGCTCCTCGCGCACGTGCTCGCGCAGGCCGTAGTTGGTGTCGGGGGGCATGCCGAGCTGGCGCAGCCGCGCGCGGCGGATCTCGCAGAGCTGGTCGATGCCGATGGTGAGCCCGACGATGCGGTCCTGCTGGGCCTCGGCGAGCTCCTCGGGCAGGGCGACGCCGAGCACGAGGGGCACGTTGGCGACCTTGATCCCGCGGTTGGCGAGGTAGGTCGAGAGGGGCGTCTTCGAGGTGCGCGAGACGCCCACGAGCACGAGGTCGGCCTTCTTGAGGTTGCGCGGCTCCTTGCCGTCGTCGTTCTTGACGGCGAACTCCACGGCCTCGATGCGGCGGAAGTACTCCTCCGAGAGGGGCAGGCTCACGCTCGGGGTGCCCAGGGGCTCGGCGTCGAGAAAGCCCGAGAGCTTGCCGAGCAGGGCGCCGATCACGTCGACGGCCTCGACCTTCTTCTCGTAGCAGAGCTGGTGGATGAACTCCCGGAGCTCCGGCGAGACCACGGTGAAGACCACCAGGCCGCCGTCGCGCGCGGCGTTCTCGATGACCTCGCGCGCGGTCTTCGGGTCTCGAATGCGCTGGTGCAGCCGCACGCGGGTCTTGCGCGCGGGGAACTGGAGCAGGGCGGCCCGCACCACGCGCTCGGCGGTCTCGCCGGTGGAGTCACTCACTACGTCGATCGGTCGGGAGTCCATGGCCGGAAGGTCACGCTACCACGGCCGCGGCGCGGCGGAGAGGGGAGGCTTCTTCGTGGGGGCGATCAGCGCTTGAGCATGCGCGCGACGCGCTTCTTGTTCTTGTGGCGGAGGGCGGCGCGCAGGCGCGCGCTGCGGTTGCGGACCTTGTTCTGCTTGATCTTGCGGCTCACGAGGTACATGGGTGCATTCCTTGATCGGCCCGCAGCGGGGGCGAAGGGGGCGCGGACCCTACCGCCGGGCGCCGCGGATTGTCAATGCGCCAAACCCTCGCGGAGAGAGGGCAATTCTTGACCCCGGCGCGCGTGGCTCATTACGATGCGAGTCACCTCCAAATGGCGTCCTCTCAGGAAGCCCCGAAGAAGCAGTTCGCGCTGCGCTTCATCTCGGGCAAGTACCAGGGCGGCGAGTTCCCGATCGCAGCCGACCGCGAGATCTTCATCGGGCGGTCGAACGAGCTCGACGTGGTGCTCGTGGAGGACATGGTCTCGCGCAAGCACGCGAAGATCAGCTGGAACAACGACGCGCTCATCATCGAGGACCTGGGGAGCACCAACGGCACCTTCGTCAACGGCGAGAAGATCAAGCGCGCGCGGCTGAAGGAGGGCGACCGCGTGCTCGTGGGCACCTCGATCGTGCGCGTGGCCCTGATCGACGCGCCCATGGGCGTCTCGGGCGCGCAGGAGGCCGAGGCGCGCGCGAAGATGCAGAACGCCGCGACGCGGTCGACGTCGGTGAAGGCCATGACGGGCTCGATCGACGAGCTGCCGCTCGTGGACCTCCTGCAGCTCTTCGCCACGAGCAAGAAGAGCGGCGTGCTGGTGGTCAACCACGACGACGACGTGGGGCGGCTCTACCTGCGCAAGGGCCAGATCGCGTTCGCGAGCATCAACGAGAACACCGAGCTCGGCCCGCTCAAGAGCATCTACCGCCTGCTCACGTGGGACACGGGCACCTTCGAGATGCAGGGCCCCGACGAGCGCGAGTTCGCCGAGGAGCTCAACCTCTCGACCGAGGCGATCTTGATGGAGGGCATGCGCCACCTCGACGAGGTGCGCCGCCTCGGGCCGCAGCTCCCGTCGCTCGCGGCGCGCGTGACGGTGCCGCAGCCCCTCGCCCCGCCCCTCAAAGACCTCAACGAGAAGGAGCTCACGCTCTTTCAGCTCGCGTGGAACACCGGCCGCGTGGGCCCGCTGCTCGACCGCTCGAAGTTCACCGACCTCGAGACCTGGGAGCTCCTCTTGAAGCTCATCCAGAAGCAGTATCTGAGGGCCGACTGACCTAGCGCCGGTCGAAGTGCGCGAGGATCGCGAGGTACGCGTCGGTGAGCGACGTGACCAGCGCGATGGCCGACGCGTGCTGCTCGGGGTCGCCGAGGTAGCGGTCGGGGTGGTACTGCCGCAGGAGCGCGCGGTAGGCGCGCTGCACCTCGAGGCGCGACGCGCCCGCGGGCAGCTCGAGCAGCGCGTAGCACTTGGCGATCGAGCGGTCGCGCATGCGGTCGCGACGCGCCGACGCGACGGCCGTGAGCTCGTCGTCGGCCGCGTTGCGGCCGTGCGCGGCCCTGCCCCGCGCGCGGCGCCGGCGCTCGAGCTCGGCGCGCAGGTTCTCGTCGCTCCACGCGCGCAGCCCCACGCGCTCCGAGAGCGTGGCGTTGGGGCCCGTGACCCCGGGGCGGTCGAGCGCCGAGCGCATGCCCTCGGTGAGCCTGTCGAGGATGCCCATCGCGCGCCTCCCCTCAGCTCGCCCCGCGCCGCGCGAGCAGGCGCTCGATCACGGCGGCCGACTCGGGGGTGAGCTCGGTGAACACCACGCCCACGCCCGGCGGGTCGTGCTGCGAGCGCACCACCTCGCCCACGCCCTCGACGGTCTCCATGTCCTCGTGGAGCACGGTGAAATGAAGGTTGACCTTGGTGCCCACGGGCAGCGGGGTCTTCGTCTTGATGAAGGCGCCCGAGCGCGAGAGGTTGGTCACGTACTCGTCGATGAACGCGTCGAACGACTCGAACTCCTGGTTGATCGTGACGCGCTCCTCGACGCGGCGTTTGTCATCGCTCATGGGCCCTCCGCTGCTCTCACGCCCCCGCGAGGTCGAACTGCTCGATGTGGTACTCGGGCCGCGACTGCACCCGGATCTCTCGCATGTACCGCCGCTGGGCCTCCTCGAGGTCCTGGCGGATCTCGTTCTTCAGCGTGTCGACCACCGCGGGGTGGGCGTTCACGACGATGCTGTAGCCCTTGAGGTCGTCCTTCTCGCGCCGGATCTGCCGCAGGATCTCGTAGGCGACCGTGAGCCGCGACGAGGTGTGCCCCGTGCCGTCGCAGTAGAAGCACGGCTCGAAGAGCGTGCGCCCGAGGCTCTCGCGCGTGCGCTTGCGGGTCATCTCCACGAGCCCGAGCTCCGAGATGCGCACCGCGGTGGTCTTGGCCTTGTCGTTCTTGAGCGCCTCGGCCAGCGCCCGGTCGACCCGCTCGCGGTTCTGCGGGCGGTCCATGTCGATGAGGTCGAGCACGATGAGCCCGCCGAGGTTGCGCAGGCGGAGCTGGTAGGCGATCTCGGCGATGGCCTCCATGTTGGTGGCCGTGACGGTCTCCTCGACGTCGCGCTTGCCCACGAAGCGCCCGGTGTTCACGTCGATGGCCGTGAGCGCCTCGGCCTGGTCGATGATGAGGTAGCCGCCCGACTTGAGCGGCACCTTGCGCGAGAGCGCGCGGCCGATCTCGTCCTCGATGCCGTACGCGTCGAACACGGGCTCGTGGCCCGAGTAGAGCTCCACGTCGTCTTTGCGGTCGGGCATGAACTGCTCGACGAAGCGCACGAGGCGACCGTGCGCCTCCCTGTCGTCGATGATGATCTTGTCGACCTCGGGGCCGAACACGTCGCGCACGGTGCGGAGCACCACGTCGAGCTCGGAGTAGAGCAGCGCCGGCGCGCGCGCGCCCTCGCGGCGCTTGCAGATGTCGGCCCACACGTGCACGAGGTAGGCGACGTCGGTCTTGAGCTGCTTCTTGGTGAGCCCCTCGGAGAGCGTGCGCACGATGAGCCCGCCCTTCTCGGGCCGCAGCGCCTCGATCACCTCGCGCAGACGTCGTCGCTCCTTCTCGTTGCCGATGCGCTTCGACACGCCCATGTGATCGACCGTGGGCATGTAGACGACGTAGCGGCCCGGCAGCGAGACGTGCGACGTGACGCGCGCGCCCTTGGTGCTGATGGGGCCCTTGGAGACCTGCACGACGATCTCCTGCCCCTCGCGCAGCACCTCGCGGATGGGCTTGGGCGTGCGCGCGTCGCGCTGCGGGCGGCCGCCGCCGGGCTTGCGCTCCTTGGGGTGGCGATGCGCGTGGGTCTTCGCGTGCGGGGGGCGAGCGTCGGGCTTCGCGTCGGGCTTCGCGTCGGGCTTCGTGTCGGGGCGCTCGTCGACGAGGTCTTCATCGCCGGGGATCTCGGGCTCGGACGACGCGGGCGCCGCGTCGACGGCCTCGGCGGCCTCGGCCTCGGGCTCGGGCTCCTCCTCCTCGTCCGCGAGCATGGCCGCGCGGA
>JBDHVF010000536.1:0-6056 GCA_039809605.1 Polyangiales bacterium
AGCGCTGGCACATCGTGACCAGACGCACGGTTCGAGCCGAGCGAGTGGTGAGGTTTGACGCAAACCTGGCCACTACCTGGCGCCGCCTGCGCCCGGTGTTCGAGAACGGTCGCTGCGTCGTGGGGGCCTCTCCGTAGTGCACGCGCCGCGAGGTCACGACCGCGACGGTATCACAGCCCCCGGAGCAGGTTGCGAAGCCACACGATCTTCCACGAGCCCGCGAAGCCGGCCATGAGCCAGGGGTCGCGGTCCATGAGCGTGCGGGTGATCCAGTTGGCGCGGTTGTAGTCCGAGCCTCCCGTGAGCAGCACGTACGAGCCGCCGCCGGGGGCGTCGAGCACGTCCCAGCGGTGGGTGCTGTCGGCGAGGTCGCCGCCCACGCCCTCGTGCCACACCACGTTGCCCTCGGAGCGCATCACCTGATCGCCCTCGACGTGCGAGAGGGGCGTCTCGATCACCATGTGGTAGCGCACGGGCCCCGTGGGCGTGAGCGTCTGGCCGGGGAGCATCGTCACCTCGCGGATCGAGCCCCACACGCTGTGGTAGTTGGGCACGTCGCGCAGCCGCGCGAGCACGAGGTTCGACGGCGCGGGCGTCCACGCGGCCACCGTCGCCTGACGGATGGCCCCCTCGGGCGTGAGCGACATCGAGAGCACGGTGGCGTCGCGGGTGAGCTCCTGCCACGGGCCAGGAGGCGGCGGCGCGAGCTCGCCCGAGGGCGCGATGCCGTGCTCGGGTCGAATAGGGAGGCGCTGGCCCGCGAGGATCTCCGCGCGCCGCGCCGCGCCGAGCGCGAGCACCGTGTCGACCGAGATGTTCATGCCCGCGATGGCCGACGGGGAGCGTCGCGCGACCTGACGGAGGATCCAGTGGCCCTGCGAGGGGTCGCCCCAGGTCGAGAGCGACACGATGGACGCAGCGTCTCCGTCGGGGGAGAGGTCCCAGCGCGAGCCGCCGGGGCCCGTCTCGCTCTGCGTGATCACCACGTCGACGCGGCGCTCGCTCACGTCGTTCATCGCGCAGAGCGCCGTCACGTCGAAGAGGGGCGCGGCCACGTGAAACCGAAACGCCGTGCGAGACCCGTGCGACGACAGCACGTCGACCGTGCGCAAGATGGGCATGAACGTGCCGTACTCGCCCGGCGTGGTGATGACCCTGCGCATCACCGCGGCCGGCGCGTGCGCCCTCGCGAGGATGGTGATGCGCGCGTCGGCGCCGCCGTCGGCGTTGCGCACCACGAACACCGGGCCGCGGTCGAAGAGGGCCGAGAGCGCCTGCACCTCCGCGGGCGTCGGGGCCGTGAGCACCTGCGTGTGACGAGGGGAGGTCTCGGGCTGCGGGGCGGCGCCCTCGGTGCGCGCGGCGAGCGCGGTGTTCGCGGGCGCCGTGGCCGACGGACGCGCGACGCTGCACGAGAGCGCGAGGGCGGCGGCGAGCGTCGCGGTCCGGTATCCCTTGACGAGAGATGCGTGGGTCATGGAAAGCAACCGCATGGTGATCGACGCCGCGAGAGAAGTCACGGGCTGGGCCGGGGTGATCGCGAAGGTGCTCTACGAGTCGGGCAACGTGGGGCACCTCTCGCCCCGCGGCGCGCTCGTGGGGGCGCAGCTCCTCGGACGAGGACGGGCCGGGATCTCCACGATCTTTCGCGTGAGGGCCGCCAACGAGCCTCGCGAGCTGGCGTTCGTGTTCGAGGGTCGGCGCACGACCTTCGGCGAGGTCGACCGGAGGGTCGACCAGCTCGCGTCGGGCCTTCGCCGCAGGGGGATCGGGAAGAAGTCGGCCGTCGCGCTCGCGCTGCACAACTGCCCCGAGTTCTTCGAGATCGAGGCCGCGATGAGCCGCCTCGGGGGGTCGGCCGTGAGCGTCTCGTGGCGCAGCACCGCCCACGAGCTCGCGTACCTCTTCAAGCACTCGGGCGCGCGCGCGGTGTTCTTCGAGCACGACCTCGCGCCCGTGATCGAGGCCGCGCAGCGCGACTGCCCCGACCTGCCCGCGGCCAACCTCTTCGCCGTGGGAGGAGAGTCCCCGCCGCACCTCGGGTACGAGTCGCTCCTCGCGCGCTGGCCCGACCGCGACCTCGACGGCGAAGACGGCGCGGTGGTGATCTACACCTCGGGCACCACGGGGCGCCCCAAGGGCGCGGTGCGCCGCTTCGGCACGGGGCAGGTGCTCGGCTTCCTCGCGTTCCTCGAGCGCGTGAACCTCCGGCGCGGAGACGTTCACCTCTGCGTGTGCCCGCTCTACCACTCGACGGGCCTCGGCTTCGCGTCGATGTCTCTGATGATGGGCGGCGCCGTGGTGATCGAGCGCGACTTCAACCCCGAGCGCTTCCTCGCCACGGTGGAGCGCGAGCGCGTCACCACCACGGCCCTCGTCCCCACGATGCTGCACCGGCTCATGGCCCTCGACGACGCGACCCTCTCGCGCTTCGACACGCGCTCGCTGCGCGTGCTTCTCTGCGGCGGCGCGCAGCTCCCTGCGACGCTCGCCGCGCGCACGCTCGATCGCATGGGCCCGGTGCTCTACAACTTCTACGGTGCGACCGAGACGGGGCTCGTGACCACGGCCACGCCCGAGGATCTCCGCGCGGCGCCGGGCACCATCGGCAGGGCGCTGCACGGCGTGTCGATCAGGCTGCTCGACGACGCGGGCCGCGAGGTGGCGCCCGGCGAGGTGGGCGAGCTCTACGCGAAGAACCGCATGCTCGTGGAGGGCTACCACGGCGACGACGAGGCCACGCGCTCGTCGGTGCGCGACGGGCACTTCAGCGTCGGCGACCTCGCCACCGTCGACCGCGAGGGCCGCTACGCCATCGTGGGGCGCCGCCGCGACATGGTCATCTCGGGCGGCATGAACATCTACCCCGCCGAGGTCGAGGCCGTGATCGACACGCACCCCGACGTGTCACAGGTGGCCGTGATCGGCGTGGCCGACGAGGAGTGGGGCGAGCGACTGCGCGCGTTCGTGGTGCTGCGCGGCGAGGTCGACCACGCCCCGACGCGCGCCGCGGAGCTGAAGTCGTGGTGCCGCGAGCGGCTCTCGGGGCCGAAGGTTCCGCGCGAGTGGGTCTTCGTCGAAGGGCTGCCGTCGAACCCCACGGGCAAGATCCTCAAGCGCGAGCTCGGCGCGTGGGGCGGCGACGTCGTGCGGGTGTAGCGCGCGGGCTGGCGGTGTGCTGCGGATCGCGCGGGGGGCGCCGCTCCTCGCACAGGCCGGACGATTCGCATGGCCGGTGTTCGGCGAGACGCCCGAGGTCAGGTCCCGCCGTCGCAGAGATGCGTCGCAGCGGAGGAAGTATGCGCCCTCTCGATATTCGAGCAGAAGTGCTCTCGGACCTGGAGCGCTCAGATTGTCGCCCCAAAGCTGGCCCTGATAGACGTGCTGGCCTCCCGGGATCACGCATTCCATGCCGACACCAAGGCCCGCCAGATGCACATGGAGCTTGAGTTTCGATACCGGCATGCGCAGACATCCGTTCGTGCGATCTCTAGTGAAGGCAAAGCGTCGTTGTCTTCTACGCGCGCAGGGTGATGACGGCCGTATCGAGCCCCTCCTCAGAGTCAACATCGAATACAACCTGGATCTTGTCGTTGATCAGCACATTGCCACGGATGACGGGCCCAACAAGACTCCCATCCGCTTCCGAAGTCTTATCCACATCGACGACGTGCCAGCCGCTTTCTCGACTGACGACCACCCGACCTTTCATCTGACTCCCAGGCACGAGGAAGTATGCTCCCATAGCGAATGACAGCAGCGGCGCCTTTGCACTTTCCGACATCGATCCGGGTCCGGTCACGACCTCATAACACACCGATTTTCCATAAGGCATGCAGAACCAAACTCCGGAGCCGTCTCTCGCGTCATACACTCCGACTCTAACCTCCTTCATGGCGCTCTACTCCACTATCTAACCACGCTTCCTTCAGGCTAGCGCATGGGTGGTGTAGTCGGACTGATCGGCCAGCACGCGGTGGCCGTACACGAATTGAAATTCATGCTTGCGCAGATCGTCCGGCAGCACGTTTCGCATTGGGGCCTTGGACCATCACAGACATGAGGGCAGCCGGTCGGAAACGTTGGCGGGGTACCATCGCCGGGCACGTCTCCTGCGCCTCCATCTCGGCGTCGCCGAGACATTGGCTCATCGGAGGAAACGAACCACGGATCATCGAGGTCCCCCACCCCAGCATCGGCAGAAGATCCCGCGGCAGAAGAGGCAGCAGATCGCGAGCGCGCTCCTGCGCCGCCTCCCAGAGCAGGCGGCGGCGGCGGCGTGGAAGGCGCATCCGGCGGCACATGCGCTCGACGCCACAACAAGTACCCACCCATGATCGCTGCACCCGCAGCAGCGGTGACCGCAACGGCACAGATGACTGGCCCGCCCAGCACACAAGCCGCACCCGCGCCAGCACCGGAAAGGACACCGCCGTCCAGCCCACTCGGGTCGATCCCATTGATCGGCTCGGCGACAACATACCCATAGACGTTGCTGTCCCCTCCGCTGAACAGGATGGGATCCCTGCTCAACCACCTCCCGATGCGCGCGTCGTACTCCCTGGCCCCGAAGCGCACGAGCCCCGTGTCTCGGTCGTACAGCCCGCCCGCGTAGCCGAAGGGGATGGGCGTCCAACTCGCATCCCACCAGTCGCTCGTGACCTGCCCGAAGCCGTCGTAGTCCATGCGCTGCACGACGGAGCCATCGCTCGCCTTCACGACGGCGCGCACGCTGCCGAGGTGATCGCTCAGCACGCGGTAGGTCACCCACCCCGTGCTCGTCTTGTGCAGCACGAGGTCCGGCGAGTGCCCTCGCGTCGCGTACACGAACACGCGGCGGATCGTGCTCCCGTCGCCATCGAGCTCTGCGACCGGGTGGATGCCCTGGTAGAGCCACGCCTGCTCTAGCGTGCCGCCGACCTTGCGACCGATGCGCCGCCCCAGCGGATCGAGCACGTAGCTGATGGTGCTCGCACCCGTGCGCGTCACCTCCGTGAGCGGTCCTCGCGGATCCCACGTGTACCCCACCGCCGTCGTGCCGTCGTCGCGCGAGGTGACGTTCCCGTGGCCGTCGTAGCCGAAGCTCGTCGTCGTGGTGCCGTCCTTCACGACCGCGCTCAGCCGGTCCTGCGCGTCGTACGTGGCCGTGTAGCTGTGGCCTCCCGCCGTCCACGACGTGCGGTTGCCGTTGGGCCCGCCCGTGCTCCCCGTCGCGCTGTACGTGTACTCCTCGTCGACCACGAGCCCACCGTCTGCGCCCGTGTTGTGCGACACCTTCCACAGCCGCCCCGCGCTGTCGTAGTCGTACGTCGTCGTCCGCGTCGTGTGACCGCTCTCCGCCACGCTCTCGATGCGACCCAGCGCGTCGTACCCGTAGTCGAACGCTAGCTCCGTGCTCATCGACACCGTGGCCGTCTCGGTGTCCACCTCGCCGTACGCCGTGTACGTGCGGCTCGTCGTCACCTCGCCGATCGACGTGCCCGTCAGCCGCCCCGTCCCCGAGTCCGGCGTCAGCGTCATCCCGCCCGCCGCCGTCAGCAGCCGGTCGTCGTCGCTGTCCCACGTGAAGCTCACGGACTGACCGTTGCCCGACGAAGGATCGCCCACCGTCAGCGCCGTGCGCTCGAACAGCCCGTTGATCGTTGCCCGCACCGCGCCGTGCACCTCGCAGGTCGAGCTCGTCGACACGTCCCCGAGCTCCTGACCCACCGCCAGCGCGGTGTACGGCGAGGCCACGCCCGTCTCGTACAGCGTCGAGAGCTGGCAGCCCGACGGCCCCGAGATGCTCTCCACCTCGCCGGTCGCCGTGCGGTAGCCGTAGCTCACCGCGCCGATCGAGGGCCACGTCACCGACTCCAGGTGTCCGGTGCCCGCGTACCCCGTCGACGGCTCGTCGTAGCCGTAGGTCACCGTCGACGAGTCGGCGCGCGTGTGCGTGCCGAGCTGCCCGCGCGCGTTGTACGACCACGCGAGTGCGAGCGGGTCGGAGCTGGTGTCGGGCGCGGGCGACGTGAAGCTCGTCATGCGGCCGGCGCCATCGTACCCCATCGTGTGCT
>JBDHVF010000537.1:0-6055 GCA_039809605.1 Polyangiales bacterium
GGCCGGCGCACCCCTTCGCGCTCTCCGCCCGCAGCCCCGCCGCGCTCCGCGCGCTCGCCGCGCGGTACGCGGCGCGCCTGAGCCAGCTCCCGGAGGACGCGCTGCCCGACGTCTGCCACACCGCGGGCGTCGGACGGTCGGCGCTGCCGCACCGCATGGCGACCTGCGCGCGCACGCTCGGCGAGCTGCGCGCGCGCCTGGAGGACCTCGCGTGCGGGCGGGACGCGCCGGGGGCGTACGTGGGCCGATCGAGCGATCCGCCGCCGCGCGTCGTGTGGCTGTTCTCCGACCACGACCCGCGGTACGCCGGCGGGGGCGGCGCGCTCTACGAGGCGCAGCCGACGCTCCGCCGCGCCCTCGACCGCGTCGAGGCGGTCGCGCCGCGGCCCTCGTCCGCGCTGGCCACGTTCGCGCTGCAGTGCGCCCTGGCGGAGTTCTGGCGCTCCCTCGGCGTCGCGCCCGACGTCGTCTACGGCCACGGGCTCGGCGAGTACGCCGCGGCCTGCGCGACCGGCGCCCTCTCCCTGGAGGAGGCCGCCCGCCAGATCGACGAGCGCGTACGCGGCGAGGCCGGCGTGCCGCGCGACGCGCCCTCGCTCGCGGGGCTCGAGCCGCTCCTCTCGGCCGGGCGCGTCGTGCTGATCGAGCTCGGCCCGCACGACGCCCTCTGCCAGGCTGGGCCCGCGCAGCTTCCGACCGGGTCTGCTTCATGGCTGCCCTCGCTCCGGCGCGGCGACGACGACTGGCAGGTCCTGCTCGACGCCGTCGCGCGGCTCTTCGCGCTCGGCGTAGACCTCGACTGGCGCGGCCTCGACCGCGACCACCCGCGCCGGCGGCTCTCGCTCCCGACCTACCCCTTCGAGCGGCGCCGCTGCTGGCCCGAGCCCCACAAGCTGCGCCCCTACGTGCCCCAGGAGACCGACGCATGACCGTGGGGATCGAGAAGCTGAGCCTGTACCCGGGGCGCCTGTGCATGGACGCCCTGGAGCTCGCCCGCGCGGCGGGGTGCGACCCGGAGCAGGTCGGCCGGCAGGTGATGATCGGCCTGCGGACCGTGGTGCCGGCCCACGAAGACGCCGTCACGATGGCCGTCAACGCGGCGACGCTGCTCCTCTCGCCAGAGGACCGTCGCGACGTCGAGCTCGTGATCGTCAACACCGAGTCCGGCGTCGACTACAGCAAGTCGGTCGCCTCGTGGGTGCACCGCTTCTGTGAGCTGCCGACCCGCTGCTCGGGGTTCGAGGTCAAGAGCGCCTGCTACGGCGCGGTCGGCGCGCTGCGCCTGGCCGCGCACTGGGTCGCCTCCGGCGTGCGGCCCGGCAAGAAGGCGCTCGTCGTCAGCACGGACTTCTCGCTCCGTACGCCCGACGTCGAGCTGGACATGGTGGGCGGCGGGTGCGCGGTCGCGATGCTCGTCGGCCGCGACGCCCGCGTGCTCGAGCTCGACCTCGACCGCCGCGGGTGCTGGACCAGCGAGATCGCGGACACGTTCCGCCCCGCCGCCCGGGTCGAGATCGCCGACGGCGAGGTGAGCCTCTACTCGTACCTCGACGCGCTCGAGGGGGCCTACGAAGACTTCGAACGGAGCACCGGCGCGCGCGACTACGCGGCCTCGTTCGAGAAGCACATCTACCACGCGCCCTTCCCGGGCATGGCCTTCCAGGCGCACCGCGCCATGCTCCGTCGCGCCGGCGCCGCGGGCGCGTCGGAGGTGCGCAGGAGCTTCGACGAGCGCGTGCGCGACGGGCTGCACCTGGCGCGGCGCCTCGGCACCGCGTACGGCGCGTCGAACTTCGTCGGGCTGCTGGGCCACCTGATCGCCGCGCCCGACCTGTCGCCGGGCGACCGCGTCTCGCTCTTCGCGTACGGCTCGGGCTGCCAGGGCGAGTTCTACAGCGGGCGCCTCGGCGCGGCCGCGGCCGCGCGCGGGGAGTTCGCGGCGCTCGACCGCGCGGTCGACGCGCGGCGCCGCGTCGGCATGGCCGAGTACGCGCGCTTCGAAGACCTGCGCGACGAGTACGCCTCGCGCGCGGACTACGTGGTCGACCGCGACGCCGTCCCCGGCGTGTACGACGACCTCTACCGCGGCCAGCACCTCCTCGTCCTCCGCGAGGTCAAGGCGTGGCGCCGCACCTACGAGTGGAGCTGATCGAGATGGCCGCGCCGGAGCCGTTCACGACCGCGGACCTGGGCAACGGGATCGTGCGCCTCACGCTCGACGACCCGACGACCCGCAACTGTCTCGACGCCGAGAGCTGCGCGCAGTTCGCCGCCGTGCTCGACCGGCTGCAGGCCGACCCCGACGTCAAGGTGCTGGTGCTCGCCGGCACGCGCGAGGTGTTCTGCGCGGGAGGCACGTTGGAGACCGTGCGGCAGTTCGTCGCCGGCCAGGTCGACCCGGTCGTGCCGGGCGCGCTGGTCCGGCTGGTCGGCTTCCCGCTGCCCGTGGTCGCGGCGCTGGAGGGCGGCGCCGCCGGCGGCGGGCTGATGCTCGCGCTGTGCTGCGACGTCCTGGTGGCCGCGGAGGGCCGGCGCTACGGCCTGAACTTCACCCAGCTCGGGTTCACGCCCGGCGACGGCGCGACCTCGCTCCTGCCCGCGCTCGTCGGCCACCAGCGCGCCAGCGAGATGCTCTTCACGGCGAAGTACTACAAGGGCCGCGAGCTGCGCGGCAGCGGGCTCTTCACGCACGTCGTCCCAGAGGGCGAGGTCATGCGGGTGGCCCTGGACATCGCGCGGCGGATCGCGGACAAGCCCCGGCACGCGCTGACGCTGCTCAAGGGCGAGCTCGCGCTGCCGCGCCGGCGCGCGCTGCTCGAGGGGCTGCACCGCGAGCATGTGATGCACCGGCTCTGCGCCAGCCGCCCCGAGACCTTCGATCACATCGACAACAGCTACGCGGACTGGGCCGGCGCGAAGCCCCGGGCCCGCGAGGAGTAGAAGCCGTCCATGGACCAGAAGCAGATCCTCGACGTCGTGGTGAAGCACCTCCGCGAGAACGTCGAGCACCTCGAAGACCGCGAGATCGACCCGAGCCGCTCGATGGCGGACTACGGCGCGACGAGCCTCGACATCGTCGAGGTCGTCACGGCCGCGATGCGCGAGATCGGGCTGCGGGTGCCGCGCACCGAGCTCGCCGGCATCGAGAACATCAACGAGCTGGTCGCGCTCTTCGCGCGCCTCAAGAACCAGACGCCCTGAGCGCCGATGGGCTTCGGGAGCATGCCATCACCGTCGGAGGGCGGGGCGTCCGCCGGCGCGCCGATCGCCGTGATCGGCCTGGGCTGCCGCCTGCCCGGCGCCGAGGACCCCGCGGCGTTCTTTCGCCTCCTGCGCGACGGCCGCGACGCCATCACCGAGGTGCCGAAGGAGCGTTGGGACGCGTGGGCCGGCTACGACCCGGAGCTGGCGAGGCCCGGCACCACGAACACGCGGTGGGGGGGCTTCGTACGGGGCATCGAGGACTTCGACGCGGGCTTCTTCGGCATCTCGCCCGGCGAGGCCGCCGCGATGGACCCGCAGCACCGGCTGCTGCTCGAGGTGACCTGGGAGGCGCTGGAGGACGCCGGGCAGGCGCCTGCGCGTCTGGCCGGCACCGCGGCCGGCGTCTTCGTGGCGATGGTCGGCAACGACTCGGACCGGATCCACAACGCGCGCGGCGTCGCGCCGAACGCGTACTTCGTCAGCGGGCAGATGCTCTCGCTGGCGGCCAACCGCGTCTCCCGCCTGCTCGACCTGCGCGGGCCGAGCCTGGTCGTCGACACGGGGTGCTCCGGCTCGCTCTCGGCGGTCCACCTGGCCTGTCAGAGCCTGCGCGCGGGCGAGTCGTCGCTCGCCATCGCGGGCGGCGTCAACGCGATGCTCTCGCCCTTCCTCACCGTCGCCGCGTCGCAGTCGTGGATGACCGCGGGCGACGGGCGGACCAAGGCCTTCGACGTGGGGGCCGACGGGTACGTCCGCGGCGAGGGCTGCGCGGTCGTCGTGCTGAAGCCGCTCGCCGCGGCGCTCGCCGACGGAGACCCCATCTGGGGCGTGCTCCGCGGCAGCGCGCTCAACCAGGACGGCCGCGCGAGGGGGCCCCGAGACGACAGCCCGCTGGCCGAGCTCATGCGCGCCGGGCTGCGCGCCGCGGGCGTCGACGCCGCGCAGATCGACTACCTCGAGGGCCACGGCGTGGGCACCCCCGCCGCGGACGCCGCCGAAGCGCACGCGATCCGGCTCGTCCTCGGCGGCGCGCGCGACCGGGCGCGGCCCTGCTTCCTCGGCTCGGTCAAGGCGAACATCGGCCACACCGAGCCCGTGGCGGGCGTGGCCTCGCTCATCAAGGTGCTGCTCTGCCTCGAGGGCGAGACCATCGCGCCGCAGCTCAACGTGCGAAACCTCCGCCCCGAGCTGGACCTCCCGGGCGTGCTGGAGGTCCCCACGAGCGCGCTCCCGTGGCCGCGGACCCGCGACCGGGCGCGGATCGCGGCGGTCAACTCGTTCAGCATGGGCGGCGCGAACGCGCACGTCGTCGTGGAGGAGGCTCCCGTGCGGCCGCGGACCGAGCAGACGTCGGGCTCCGGCAGCCGGCTCTACCTCGCGGGCGACGACGTCGCGGGGGAGGCGCTGGAGGGCGGCGCGCTGCGCCGACGACTCCGGCTCCCGACGCACCCGTTCGAGCGCCGCCGGTACGGGTTCGGCGTGCCGGGCGACAAGACGCGCGCCTCGGGCGAGGCGAGGCCCGCGCCCGCGCCCCCGCCGGCTCCCGTCGCGCCTGCGCGCGAGGCGCTGCTCGAGGTCGTGCGCGGCGAGGTCGCCCGCGTGCTCTCGCTCCCGTCGCCCGCCGCGGTCGACCCGCAGGCCACGTTCTTCGACCTCGGGCTGGCCTCGCTGGCCGCCGTCGAGCTGCGCGACGCGCTCGCGACGCGCGTGGGCGTGGCGCTCCCCGCGACGGTGGCGTTCGACCACCCGCGCGCGGCGGCCCTCGCGGACTTCCTCGCCGCGAAGCTCGACGCCGTCGCGCCCGCGGCCCCCGCCGCGCGGCAGGCGGCTCCGCGCGACGAGCCGGTCGCGATCATCGGGATCGGCTGCCGGTTCCCCGGCGGCATCACCGACCCGGAGTCGTTCTGGCGCGTCCTCGACGAGGCCCGCGACGTGATCACCGAGGTGCCCGCGGAGCGCTGGGACGCGGCCGCGTGGTACGACCCGGACCCGGACGCGCCGGGCAAGACGTACAGCCGCTGGGGCGGCTTCGTCGACGGCCTCGACCGCTTCGAGCCGGGCTTCTTCGGCATCTCGCCGCGCGAGGCGGCCAGCGTCGACCCGCTGGAGCGGCTGCTCCTCGAGGTCAGCTACGAGGCGCTCGAGGACGCCGGCCTGAACCCCGCGCAGCTCGCCGGCTCCGACGCGGGCGTGTTCATGGGGCTGTGCGGCACGGACTACTACGCCCGGGTCATGGCCGACGCGACCGCGATCGACGCCTGGTCGCTGCTGGGCACCGCGCACAGCACGATGGTGGGGCGGCTGTCGTACTGGCTCGGCATCAAGGGCCCGAACGTGCCGGTCGACACGGCGTGCTCGTCGTCGCTCGTGGCGGTGCACCTGGCTTGTCAGGCGCTGCGGGCCGGCGAGTGCTCGCTGGCCCTCGCGGGCGGCGGCAGCGTGCTGCTCGCGCCCGAGACGATGGTGTTCTTCAGCCGCGCGCGGGTGCTCTCGCCCACCGGTCGCTGCCGCGCGTTCTCCGCGGACGCCGACGGCATCGCGCGCAGCGAGGGCTGCGGGGTCGTGGTGCTCAAGCGCCTCTCCGACGCGGTGCGCGACGGCGACCACGTCATGGCCGTCATCCGCGGATCCGCCGTCAACCAGGACGGCCGCTCGAACGGCCCGACGGCGCCCAACGGCCCTTCGCAGGAGGCGGTCATCCGCAAGGCGCTGGCGCAGGGCGGCGTGCGGCCCGCGGACGTGGACTACGTCGAGTGCCACGGCACCGGGACCGCGCTCGGCGACCCGATCGAGGTGCAGGCGCTGGGCGCGGCGCTCGGCGAGGGCCGCGCGCCCGACGCGCCCGTCGTGC
>JBDHVF010000538.1:0-6051 GCA_039809605.1 Polyangiales bacterium
GCCCCGGAGCACGCCCGCGATGGCCTCGAGCGCGGCGAGCAGCCCGGCGCCGTCGGCGAAGCGGTCGGCGGGGTCGGGCGAGAGGGCGCGGTCGACGGCGCGCGCGAACGACGCGGGCACGTCGCGGCACACGCGGCCGAGCGACGGCAGCGCGCCGCCGCCGACGCGCCCCATGAGCTCGACGCCGCTCAGCCCGGCGAAGGGCTGCGCGCCGGTCACCAGCTCGTAGAGCAGCAGCCCCGCCGCGTACACGTCGCTGCGCGCGGTCGCGTGCTCGCCGCGCCACACCTCGGGCGGCAGGTAGCTCGGCGTGCCCACGATGCTCCCGGTGGCCGTGCCCGCGGGCTCGCCGAGCGCGCCGTCGCGCACGACGAGGGCGCTGGCCTCGGCGGTGTCGGCCATCGCGAGGCGCTCGCGCGCGCCATGAGACGCCGCCTGCCACGCGGCGTCGTCGCCCGCGGGCTGCGCGCGCGGGGGCGGAGCTCCGTCGGCGCCCACGAGCTTCGCGACGCCGAAGTCGACCAGCTTGATCGCGCCGTCGCTCGCGACGATCACGTTGCCGGGCTTCACGTCGCGGTGCAGCACGCCCCGCTTGTGGGCCGCGGCCAGCGCGCGCGCGACCGCGAGTCCGATCTCGAGCGCGCGCGTCCACTCGACGGGCTTCTCGATGCGGTCGAGGCTCTCGCCGTCGACGTACTCGTACGCGATGTACGCGTGGCCCTCGACCTCGCCGATGCGGTAGATCGCGACCACGTTGGGGTGCTGGATGCGCGCGATGGCCCGCGCCTCGACGGTGAACCGCTCGCGCGCCGCGGCGCCGGGGTCGTCGCGCGCGATGAACTTGATCGCCACGGGGCGGTCGAGCGAGACCTCGTGCGCGAGGTAGACGCGGCCCATGCCGCCCTGGCCGATGGGCGAGCGAACGACGAACCCGTCGAACTCCTCGGGCGGCTGCCAGCCGTTCATGGCGAAGGTTTTTCTGGTGCCGCGCGGCCGGTGCGCCAGGGGCGCCCGCGCGCTCCGTCGAAGGACTCTCGCGTTCGACACGGCACTGGTGGTATGCATCGCGCCGCCGCGAGGCGGCAGCGTGAGGTGCGACGATGGTCGGCGTGCAAGGCCTGATGCGATCAACGGTCGGCAAGAAGGCGATCATGGCCGTGACGGGCCTGGTGATGGTCGCGTTCGTGATCGGGCATGTGCTCGGCAACCTGCTGGTGTTCCGCGGCGAGCACGCGATCAACAGCTACGCGGCGACGCTCAAGGGCCTGGGCGGCGCGCTCTGGCTCGCGCGCGGGGTGCTGCTCGCGTCGGTGGCGCTGCACGTCTGGTCGGCGGTGTCGCTCACGCGCGCCGACCTCGCCGCGCGCCCCGTCGCGTACGGCAAGAAGCAGCCGCAGGTGGCGACGATCGCGTCGCGCACGATCCGCGTGGGCGGCGTGGTGCTGGCGCTCTTCATCGTGTTTCACCTGCTGCACTTCACCACGGGCACGATCCAGCCCGCGGAGTTCAGCGAGCACGACGTGTACGCGAACATGATGGGCAGCTTCGCGGTGCCCTGGGTCGCGGGCCTCTACGTCGTCGCGATGGCGGCGCTCGGCCTGCACCTCTACCACGGCGTGTGGAGCTCGCTCCGCTCGCTCGGGCTGAGCCGCCCCTCGGGCGACCCGCTGAGCCGCCCCGTCGCGGCGGCCGTCGCGGCGCTCGTGTGGGCCGGCTTCACGGCCATTCCGGTCGCGATCTTCGCGGGATGGGGTCGATGATGGAACTCAACGCGCGCGTACCTGCGGGCCCTCTCGCGCAGAAGTGGGAGCGGCGCCGCGCCGAGATGAAGCTGGTCAACCCGGCGAACAAGCGCAAGTACACGATCCTGGTCGTGGGCTCGGGCCTCGCCGGCGGGTCGGCCGCCGCCACGCTGAGCGAGCTCGGCTACGACGTGAAGTGCTTCTGCTTCCAGGACTCGCCGCGGCGCGCGCACAGCATCGCGGCGCAGGGCGGCATCAACGCCGCGAAGAACTACCCCAACGACGGCGACAGCATCCACCGGCTCTTCTACGACACGGTGAAGGGCGGCGACTTCCGCTCGCGCGAGTCGAACGTGCACCGCCTCGCCGAGATCAGCGTGCAGATCATCGACCAGTGCGTCGCCCAGGGCGTGCCCTTCGCCCGCGAGTACGGGGGCCTGCTGGCCAACCGCTCCTTCGGCGGCGCGCAGGTGTCGCGCACCTTCTACGCGCGCGGTCAGACGGGCCAGCAGCTCCTGCTCGGCGCCTACCAGGCCCTCGAGAAGCAGATCGGGCGCGGCGGGGTGAAGATGTTCCCCCGCACCGAGATGCTCGACCTGGTGGTGATCGACGGGCGCGCGCGGGGCATCGTCACGCGCGACCTCGTCACGGGCAAGATCGAGTCGCACGTGGGCGACGCGGTGGTGCTCGGCACCGGCGGGTACGGCAACGTCTTCTACCTCTCGACCAACGCCAAGGGCTCCAACGCCACGGCCATCTGGCGCGCCCACAAGCGCGGCGCGGCCTTCGCGAACCCCTGCTACACGCAGATCCACCCGACGTGCATCCCCGTGAGCGGCGACTACCAGTCGAAGCTCACGCTGATGAGCGAGTCGCTGCGCAACGACGGCCGCGTGTGGGTGCCGAAGGCGAAGGGCGACGCCCGCGGGCCGCGCGAGATCCCCGAGGCCGAGCGCGACTACTACCTCGAGCGCAAGTACCCGAGCTTCGGCAACCTGTCGCCGCGCGACATCTCCTCGCGCGCCGCCAAGGAGGTCTGCGACGAGGGCCGCGGCGTGGGCCCCGGCGGCCGCGGCGTGTACCTCGACTTCGCCGACGCCATCTCGCGCGTCGGCGAGCAGACCATCCGCGAGCGCTACGGCAACCTCTTCGAGATGTACGAGCGCATCACGGCCGAGAACCCCTACCGCGTGCCGATGCGCATCTACCCCGCGGTGCACTACACCATGGGCGGGCTCTGGGTCGACTACGACCTGATGAGCACCATCCCGGGGCTCTACGTGATCGGCGAGGCGAACTTCTCCGACCACGGCGCCAACCGCCTGGGCGCGAGCGCCCTCATGCAGGGCCTCTCCGACGGGTACTTCGTGCTGCCCAACACCATCGGCGACTACCTCGCGACGGCGAAGCCCCCGAAGGTCGCCGCCGACCACGCGGCCTTCGCAGACGCCGAAGCGGGCGTGCGCGGGGGCATTCGAAAGCTCCTCGACACGAAGGGCAAGCGCACGGTCGACTCGTTTCACCGCGAGCTCGGGCACCTCATGTGGGAGTACTGCGGCATGGCGCGCAACGAGGCGGGGCTCAAGCACGCGCTCGAGCGCATCCCCGCGCTGCGCGAGGAGTTCCACGCCGGCGTGAACGTGCCGGGGAGCGACCAGGAGCTCTCGTCGGCGCTCGAGAAGGCCGGCCGCGTGTCGGACTTCTTCGAGCTCGCGGAGCTGATCTGCACCGACGCGCTGCACCGCACCGAGTCGTGCGGCGCGCACTTTCGCACCGAGAGCCAGACGCCCGACGGCGAGGCCCTGCGCGACGACGAGCATTTCGCCTACGTGGCCGCGTGGGAGTTCGCCGGCGTCGGCAAGCGCCCCGTCTTGCACAAGGAGCCGCTCGTGTTCGAGAACATCGCCCTCGCCCAGCGGAGCTACAAGTGAACCTCACGCTCCTCGTCTGGCGCCAGCCCTCGGCGGGCGCCCCTGGGAAGTTTGAGCGCTACGAGGCGCGCGACATCAGCCCCGACGCGTCGTTCCTCGAGATGCTCGACGTGGTCAACGAGCGCCTCATCGAGAAGGGCGAGGTGCCCATCGCGTTCGACCACGACTGCCGCGAGGGCATCTGCGGCTCGTGCGGCATGATGATCGACGGCGTGGCGCACGGGCCCACGGCGGGCACCGCCACGTGCCAGCTCCACATGCGTCACTTTCACGACGGCGACACGGTGCAGGTCGAGCCCTGGCGCTCGCGGGCCTTTCCCGTCGTGAAGGACCTCGTCGTCGACCGCAGCGCGCTCGACCGCATCATCGCCGCGGGCGGCTTCATCGGCGTCGCCACCGGCGGCACGCCCGACGCGAACGCCACCCCCATCCCCAAGCCCGACGTCGACGCCGCGATGGACGCCGCAGCGTGCATCGGCTGCGGCGCGTGCGTGGCCGCGTGCCCCAACGGCTCGGCCTCGCTCTTCACCGCCGCGAAGATCACGCACCTGGGGCTGCTGCCGCAGGGGCAGCCCGAGCGATACCGCCGCGTCGCGCGCATGGTCGATCAGCACGACGCCGAGGGCTTCGGCGGCTGCACGCTGCACGGCGAGTGTCAGGACGCGTGCCCCAAGCTCATCAGCATCGACACGATCGCGCGCATGAACGGCGACTACCTCAAGGCCATGCTCCTCGGCCGCGAGGAGCCGAAGCGCACCGGCGAGGACTGAGCCTCGGCCCTCGCCGGCACTCGCCTTGCTGCGGTGACGAGGCCATGAGGCTCATCTCCACACGGCTCGGCGAGCGCGCCGGCACCGTCGCGGGCTGGATCGTCGCCCCGCTCTTCGCGCTCACCACGACGCTGCGGCGCGCGCGCACCTTCCACCCGACGGGGCTCGTGTTCGCCGCCGACGTGACGCCCGCGGAGGGGGCCGTGGGCGCGGGCGAGCGGCTCCGCGGCCACGCGCTCGTGCGCTTCTCGAGCGCGCTGTGGAAGGGCCGCCGTGAGCTCCTCGACGCGCTCGGGTGCGCCGTGCGGTTCCGCCACGCGCGCGAGCCCTCGAGCGAGCCCGGCGAGGGCGATCAGGACCTTCTCTTCGCCACGATCCGGCACCCGTGGACGACGCTGCTCGCGCCGCTCACCACCGACGTGCACGACTTTCTCGCGAACGACTACTACGCCGTCTCGCCCTTCGACGTGCCGGGCCTCGGCCGCGCGCGGCTGCGGCTGCGCGCCGAGCGCCGCGCCGAGGTCACCGACGCGCCGCGGGCCGAGCGGCTCTTCGCGGCCGTGGCGCGCGGCGGCGTGCGCCTGCACCTCGAGGCGCGCGCCGCGGGTGAGCGGGCGTGGCGGCCCGTCGCGGTCGTCACGCTCCGCGAGGCCGTCGACGTCGACCAGGAGCGCCTCGCGTTCTCGCCCTTCCGCGCGGGCCGGGGGTTCGTTCCGCGCGGCTTCGTGCACGCCCTGCGACGCGGGGTCTACGCGCTCAGCCAGCGCGCGCGGGGCGCCCGGCGCGGTCTTCGCCTCGTCGAAGCGTGAGCCACAGCGCCGCCGACGCCGCCGCCGCCACGAGCGCGCCGACGAGCACGAGCGCGCCGCGGAGCCCCGGCGAAGGCTCCCAGCTCATCCACTGGTCGAGCGAGCAGCGCACGCGCAGGCCCGTCGACCGCACGCACCAGCCGTCGTAGAGGCTCGCGTCCTTCGCGCCGCGCACCGCGCCGTCGCGCAGCGCGAGGGCGCCGTACCAGAGGGCCCACGGGAGCGCCGCGACGAGCGCGCGGAGCCGCGGCGCGGCGGTCGTGATGCGCATGGGCCCGAACGATACCGCATCGCCGGGGACTGCGCGCTCAGGCGAGCCGGGTGACGGCGTGACCGCGGGCGTAGCGCGCGCCCAGGCCGTCGCCCACGACGAGCACCACGTCTCGCTCGGCCGCCGCACGCGCGAGCGCGAGGGCCGCGTCGGGGTCGTCGACCGCGGTCACCTCGAGCGACGGGCGCGCGTCCCTCGCCCTCGCCGCGGCGGGGCCCGGCGGCAGGTCCGCGGCGTCGCCCTCGCGCTCGGCGGCCGTGACGATCAGCGCGTCGAGGCGCGGCGAGCGCGCGAGGATCTCCACGGGCTCCCACGGCGCGTGGATGCGCGCGAGGAAGCTCGCGCACGCGATCACCCGCGCGCCCGGCCGCGTCGGGCCGAGCTCCGCGAGCGCGTCGACGAAGCCCCGCATCTTGATGGCCGTCGTGCCCACCTGGAGGATCGTGAGCGGGCGCTCGCCGATGACCTCCATGCGCCCGGGCATCGCGGTCGCCGCCACGCCCTCGACCGACGCCTCGCGCCACGCCG
>JBDHVF010000539.1:0-6047 GCA_039809605.1 Polyangiales bacterium
ACGCGCCCGCGCCCGACGGCACCGTGACGCCCGACGCGCCCGCGCCGACGGGCGACGGCCCCGTCTCGACGCCCGACGCGCCGCCCTGCTCCTGCCCCGGCGGCGTGTGCATCGAGGGCCGCTGCATCACCGATCGCTGCTCGTATCAACCCGAGCTCGGCTTCGTGTGCACGACGGCCAACACCACCTGTCGTCTCATCGACGGCGAAGCCTGGTGCGTGCCGCTGTGTCTCGGGGCGTCGTGCGGCGCGGGCGAGTTCTGCGACGAGTCCACCGGCGGCGTGTGCACGCGCGACAACTGCGCGTCGATCCGCTGCGCGGCCGGGCTCGTGTGCATGAGGAACCAGTGCGGGCGCGTCGGCGACGCGGGCGAGTTCATCCCCGCCGGAGACGCGGGCGAGGTCGACGGCGGCGTGTCCGACGGAGGTCGCATGCCCACCGCGACCGACGACGGCGGCTGCGGGTGCCGCGCGGGCGGAGGCTCCACCCGCGCCCCGTGGCTCCTCGCGCTGGCCCTCGCCGCGCTCGCGCGCCGCCGTCGCCGCTCGTGACCTCGGCGCCGCCCCGGAGCGGGCGGCGCGTCTTCTACCAGACCGGTCTCTCTCGCGCTCAGCGGCACCGCAGGGCGCACGCCGCGCTCTGGCAGCGCGCGAGGCACGCGCTCGTCTGCGCGCGCGCCGCCACGCCGAGGCTGAACGCATGCGCCGTGCTGGCGTGCGCCTGCGCGCGGGGGTGCATCTGCACCACCAGGGCGGCCACGAGCACGAACACGATCGCAGGGAGCATGGCAATGATCCGGTCGTTCATCGGGAGGCATCCGCTTCCGCGGGCGACGCCCGTCGCCGCCTCGCGGTCTCTCTCATCGGCGGCCCCACGGCGCAGCTTGAGGCGATCTGGAATTTTTTCTTCAAGGCCCGCAAATCACGGTGATTTCGAGCGGTCGCGCCGGGGCGAGGGCGCGGTCGCACGCGGGTCCGAAGAGGGTGACCTCGCCGTAGTCCCTGTCGGTCCAGTCCCATCCGTCGCGGCGCGTGGGGTCGCGGGGCACGGGCGCGCCGCCCGCGCGCACCGTGATGCGGTCGGGCGCGTCGGGGCGCGAGGGGGTCACGAACGCGCAGCGCGAGACGGTGCGCGCGATGTCCTCGAAGGCCGCCGCGAGCTGCCCCCGCTCGCGGATGCTGTAGTAGCGCCGCGGGCCCGCGAGCGCGCGGCCCCCGGCGACGGCCATGCGGTCGAGCACGTCGACGAAGCGCGCCTCGAGGTCGCCGTCGATGCCGATGACGTACGTGGCGACGCCGCGCGAACGAGCCTCGGTGATCGCCGCGACCGTGCCGTCGTCGTCGAGGCAGTTGCGCGGACCGAGCGCGCCCACGCCGCACCCGCCCGCGATCGGGCAGGCGCAGGTGGCGGGGTCGAGGTCGGCGTTGCAGTTGGGCGCGCCGTCGGTGGCGAGCGCGAGGTACTGCGCGAGCCCCGGTGCCGCGTGGCTCGTGAGGTACCGCGTCGCGCGCGCGATCGCCGCGGCCGTCGGCGTCGCGCCCGCGGGCGTCGTGCGCCCCACCACCGCGAGCAGCGTGCTCGCGTTGCCCGCGGCCGGGGCCACGTCGAGGCCGTCGCCCGGCGGCAGGTCGCACGACTGCAACGCCGCGCGAGGGCCTTCGGGCACGCGCGGAAACATCAGCGCCCCCATCTGCATCGACCCCTCGAAGCGCGGGAGCGTCTGCTCGAGCGCCGAGCGCATCGCGTCCCAGCGCGATCCGCGCTCGCCCGCGGCGAAGGTCTGGGTCATCGACCCCGAGCGGTCGATCACGAACACCATCCGCGCCTCGCGGCGCGCCGCCGTGAAGCGCCCCGTGACGCACGAATCGAAGCGCACGAGCGCGTCGCTCGCGGCGTCGCCCGCGGCCGCCGAGTCGGGCTCGGCCAGGCCCGTCCTCGCACCGCAGGCCGCGGTCAGCGCGACCGTCAGCAGGAGCCCCTCGTACGACCGCGGTTTCATGGGCGACCCGCGCAGAGTGTCGCCCGCAACGTGGCGAGAGCGCAAAGCCCCGCAGGGTCAGCGGCCGCAGGTCACGGCGGCCTCGACCGGCTGCGAGGCCGCGAGGGCGCGGTCGCACGCGGGTCCGAAGAGGGTGACCTCGCCGTAGTCGCGGTCGGTCCAGTCCCATCCGTCGCGGCGCGTGGGGTCGCGGGGCACGGGCGCGCCGCCCGCGCGCACCGTGATGCGGTCGGGCGCGTCGGGGCGCGAGGGGGTCACGAACGCGCAGCGCGAGACGGTGCGCGCGATGTCCTCGAAGGCCGCCGCGAGCTGCCCCCGCTCGCGGATGCTGTAGTAGCGCCGCGGGCCCGCGAGCGCGCGGCCCCCGGCGACGGCCATGCGGTCGAGCACGTCGACGAAGCGCGCCTCGAGGTCGCCGTCGATGCCGATGACGTACGTGGCGACGCCGCGCGAACGAGCCCCGGTGATCGCCGCGACCGTGCCGTCGTCGTCGAGGCAGCCTTCGCCGGCGCTCGCGCCCACGCAGCTCCCCGCGTGGACGCACTGGCAGGTCGTCGCGTCGAGGTCGGCGTTGCAGTTGGGGGCGCCGTCGGTGGCGAGCACGAGGTAGCTCGCGACGCCGCGCGCCTCGTGCGAGAGCAGGTACTGCGCCGCGACGCCGACGGCCGCGGCGGTGGGGGTGGCGCCCTCGGGGACGTTGTCGGCGAGGTGTCCCACGACGGTCGCGGCGTTGCGCGCGGCGGGGGCCACGTCGAGGCTCACGTCCGAGGGCATGGCGCACGAAGACGTGCCCTGCGAGCGGGGAAAGGCCAGCGCGCCCATCTCGATGTGCGCTTCGAAGCTCGGGAGCGTCTCCTCGAGGGCCGAGAGCATCACGTCCCAGCGCGAGCCCTGCTCGGCCTCGCCGAACGGTTCGCTCATCGAGCCCGAGCGGTCGATGACGAACACGGCCCGCGCCTCACGGCGCGCGAGCGCGAAGCGGCCGTCGACGCAGCGGTCGTAGCGCACGAACGCGTCGCCCGGGGCCGCGGCGTCGGCCGGCACGCGCAGGTCGGTGCGGGCGCCGCAGCCCGCGAGCGACGTGAGCACATACAACCCCATCGCCGCGCAGGCGCGGCGGGCGAGCGAGCGCATCATGGACCGACTCCCTCTCGTTCGAGGGCGCCGCCCGGCGGCTCCCCCCGACGCTTCCGTTCGTGACCCGCGGCGGTTGGTGTCCCCAATGGACGGGACCGTTCATGCGTCCCACCCGTCAACGTGCAGAAGCGCGTCGCGCGGGCCGCGCCGGCCGTGCGATCGTCGCCGGAACGAACGCCACCGCCACGGGGTCCCTTCGCCGTCATGAGCCGTCACACCCTGATCCACCTCGGTCTCGGCGCCTTCGTCGCGCTCTCCGCTTGCGGGAGCCACGACCGCGTCACCCTCACGGTCGCCCAGGTCGAGCGCGTGCGCGCGGGCGTCACCCTCACCGAGCCCTCCTCGAAGAGCGCGCCTGTCGAGGCCGTCGTGCGCCTCGTGCCCGGCTCGATCGCCTCGACCGACGACGCGGGCCGCGCCCTCGTCGTGCTCGACCACGGCGAGCGCGTGCTGCTCGACCGGAGCTCGCGCGTGAGGGTGGTCTCGGGCTCGTCGATCGAGCTCGAGTCGGGCCGCGTGTGGGTGAGCGCCGCCTCCGTGGCAGACCCCGCCGCGGGCGACGCGGCCACGCTGCGCGCGGGAAGCGCGTCGATGCGCCTGCGGGGCGTGCGCGCGAGCGTCGAGCGCCAGGGCGACGGCGCCGCGCTCGACGTGCTCGGCGGCGAGGTCGCGTGGGAGACGGGCTCGCGCCAGGGCGCCGTGCACGCGGGCGAGCACGCCGACATCCGCAGCGGCGCCGCGCGCGTCGCCCCGCGCACCCTCTTCGACGACTGGACCGGCGGCCTCGCCGACGACATGCCCGCGGGCGTCTCGGTGGGGGCCGCGATGGGCCTCGGGGCCGTGGCCGCGCGGCGGCCCGACGAGCAGGGCGCGCCGCGGTGGCCCCTGGCGCTCCAGCGCGTCGACGCGCGCGTGTCGATCGTGGGCGACCTCGCCGTGACCGAGCTCGAGGAGACCTTCTTCAACCCCGCGGCCGACACCGTCGAGGGCATCTACACGCTCACCGTGCCGCGCGGGGCGGTGCTCCAGCGCTTCGCCGTCGACCGCCACGGCGTCATGGCCGACGGGTTCGTGCGCGAGCGCACCGTCGCCGCGCGCGAGTACCAGGCCCAGGTGTACGCGGGCTCAACCCACGACCCGGCGCTGCTCGAGTGGGACGCCCCCGGCCGCTACCACGCCCGCCTCTACCCCATCACGCCGGGCATGACCCGCAAGGTGCTGGTGACCTACACCCAGTGGCTCTCGCCGCGCGCCGACGGCGGGCGCACCTGGCGCCTGCCGCTCGCCTCGCTCGGCACGCGCGTGGGCGAGCTGCGGGTCGACGTCGACGTGGCTCGTTCGGGGGCGAACGAGGTCCGCGCCAGCGAGGGCGCGCGCCGCGACGAGTCGCACGTCACGCTCACCCGCAGCGACGTGATCCCCACCGCGGATTTCGTGCTCGACCTGCGCGGCGCCCCGGCGCGCGAGGCCGCGGCCGTGCGGGTCGCGGCGCGAGGTGGTTCGGGGCCGAACGAAGACCGCTACGGCTTCGTGCGCGTGGCCGTGCAGGCGCCCTTCGCAGAGGCGCGCGCCGCGCGCGACGAGGGCGTCGACCTCGTGGTGGTGGTCGACCACTCGGCGGCCACCGACCCGGTCTCGCTCCAGCTCGGCCAGGCGTTCGCCGAGGCGCTGGCGCGCTCGCTCTCGGAGCGCGACCGGCTGCTCGTGCTCGCGGGTGACGTGGGCACGCGCGCGGTGGGGCAGCAGGCGCCGCGCCTCGAGCCCGTCACCGCCGCGCGCCGCCAGGAGCTCCTCGACGCGCTCGCGCGCGACCGCCGCGGCGGCGCGACGGACCTCGGGGCCATGATCGAGGCCGCGCAGGGCGCGCTCGACCCCACGCGCAACGGCGCCATCGTGTACATCGGCGACGGCAACGCGACCGTGGGCGAGGGCGACCTGCCGGCCCTGCGCGCGCGCCTCGCGCGCATGAACCCGCACCCGCGGCTCTACGCGGTGGCCGTCGGCGACGCGCCGCGGCTCGACCTGCTCGCGGGCGTGGCCGAGCCCTCGGGCTTCGCCGCGCGCGTGGCGCGCAGGGCCGACGTGGCGCGCACCGCGCTCGACCTCATCGAGCACGCCTCGCGGCCCCTCGTGCGCGACTTTCGCGCCGACCTCGGCCCCAACGTCGAGCGCGTGTACCCGAGCGGCCCCGTCGACGTGCCCGCGGGGGAGCCCCTGGTGATCGTCGGCCGCTACACGAAGGACCCGCCCGGCACGGTGACCGTGCGCGCGAGCTGGCACGGCCGCGAGGCCGTTCGCGCCGTGCCCCTCTCGACCACGGTGATCCCCGACCACGACGACCTGCGCTACCGCTGGGCCACCGCGCGCCTCGACCACCTGCTCGCTTCGGGCGAGTCGCGCGCCGTGGTCGTCGAGCTCGGCACGCGCTTCGGGCTCATCACGCCCTTCACCTCGCTCTACGTGCCGAGCGAAGACGAGCCCCTGCCGCCCCGCAACACCCGCACGAGCGACGCGCGAGACCTCTCGCTCTTCGACCTCGTTCCCCTCGTGGGCTGCCGCGACGCGCGCGAGGCCGCGCCGCCGACCAGCGCCACGACCGCGTCGGCGCCCGCGCCTCAGGGCGCGGCCCCCGTGGCGCCGGGCGCCCCTGCGGGAGGCGCCGATGAAGAAGGTCACATGGGCGCCCGCGAGCGGCGCGCCTCGGGCGGGCGCTACGCCGTGCGCGGCGGCGAGGCCGACGACCGGACGACGCAGCGGCAGCAGCAGCCCGCGCAGCCCGCCATGGCGCCCACGACGACCGCGGAGCCTTCGGTCGCCGACATGGCCGCGCCGCCGCCCGTGGTGGCCGCGCCCGCGCTGACCGAGATCCCTCCGCCCGAGCAGGCGGCCGCGGCGAGTCCGAGCGCCGGCG
>JBDHVF010000540.1:0-6044 GCA_039809605.1 Polyangiales bacterium
TTTGTTCACCACGGCCTGAGGTCGGGGGCGTCGCGCCTCTCCTCTCCTACGTCGCCGCGTTACAGCGCGAAGCGGGGGTCGTCCTCCACCAGCGCCGCGAACGCTTGTCGCAGCATCGGCGCGAGCCCGCCGCCGTACGAGTGCCCCGCGCGCGGCGCGTAGATCACCTGCGCCTGCACCCCGGTGCCCGCGAAGTGCGCCGCGACGCGGCGGGCCGACGTCGCGTTCACCGACTGGCCGCAGGCGAAGAGCACTCGAGCGCCGCCCTGCGCCCGAAACGCACGCACGCGATCGGTCGTCCACGCGTCGTACCCGCCCTCGACCAGCGCCACGTGCGACACCCCCGGTTCGAGCCGCAGGCCCACCTTCGGGCCGAAGATCGCTCCCAGGGAGAAGCCCGCGTAGACCACCGAGCCGGTCGCGACGTGGCCGCGGTAGCGCGCTCGTAGCGCCGCGAGACCGGCGTTGGCCTCGGCGGTCAGCGCGGCGTCGCTCGAGTACGTGTACCGCGGCGCATCGGCCGGAGGCACGCCGCGCTGCGGGACGCCCCGCGGGCAGAGCACGAACACCCGGTTCTGCGTGATGTAGCGCCAGGCGTGGCACTCCCACTCGGGGCGGTCGTAGTTGCCGTGGCCGACCACCACCACGGGGCGGGGCGTGGTCGCGCCGACAGGCACCACCAGCACGGCGGCGTCGTAGCCGGGCACGGCGAGGTCCACGAAGGCGGAGGGCTCGTCGAGAGGCGCGAGCCCCACTCCTGCGTCGGTCGGCCCGTTGTCGGTGAGTCCGGCGCCAGCGAGCGGGGTAGCGTGCGGTGCACGTCGTGACGTGGGCCGTGAGCAGCCCACGAGCGCGGCGAGGAACCCGGCGATGAGAGCGCGAAACACCGGGCGCAGGAGACACCCGAAACGCCGCGACGGTTCCGGGCCATCGGCGGGTCTCTTGCGTTGGCGACTCCACGCGGCGTGGGCGCGGCGATCACCCCGCCGCGACGCGTCCGTGCTCGTGCAGCCAGCGCCACAGCGCGAGGTTCTGCGCGTGACCGCGTCCGGCGTCGTCGGGCACGCCGGGCGCCTGGTCGGCCACCGGCGCGTGGCCCTCGAGCGTGTCGCCCACGTGGTCGCGCGACACCAGCACCAGGCCGACCTGATGACGCGACGCCATCACGCACAGCCTCCCCGTGGCGAGGTCGAAGGCCGAGGGGCGCGTCACGCCCGAGAGCGGGTGCACGGCCACCATGACCTTGCGCTCCAGGCCCTGCCAGCGCTCGGGCGTGTCGACGCGCACCGCCCACGCGAGGTCGCCGAGCGCTTCGGCGAGCCGGCCGTTCATCGCGCGGTGCGTCGAGACGACGCCGAGGTCCACCGAGCCGAGCGGCGCGCGGACGCCGTCCATCGCCGCGACGGCGCCGCGGTCGAGCAGCCTGCGGACGACGCTCGCAGCCACCTCGGCGAGCTCGCGGTCGTCGTCGGCTGCGCCGTCTTGGGGCGTCGGCAGTGTCAGGAGCGACACCGAGGCCTGCGAGAGAAGGTCGATCGCGTCGTCGACGCCCTTCAATTGCGTTCGCGGGGCGGCGGCTTCGACGCGTCGCTCGCCGGGCTCGGACCAGGCGTCGAAGTCGAAGTCGTAGAAGCCCTTCACGAGCGCGACGGTGTCGTGCGGGAGGCGCGTGCTCACCGGCAGCGCGCGCACCACGCACGGGAGCGACGGGTCGGAGAGCAGCACCGCGGGCGCCGCGCGGTGCGGGGGGCGTGCCGACGTCTCCCAGCGCTCGACGGGGATGGTGACGGTGGGCTCGATCTGGCCGGGGTCGCCCACCAGCACGAAGCGCGAGGCGACCGGCGCGAGCAGCATGAACTCGGCCCACGCCATCTGCCACGCCTCGTCGACGAGCAACAGGTCGAACTCGGGCGGGTCGTCGGTGCTCGCCCACTTCGACGAGGTCGCCACCACCACGCACGCCCCGTCGGGCAGGTCGCGCGCCGCGTGGATCACCGCCACCGACGCGCCCAGGTCGTCGGGCTCGTGGCCGTGCGCGGCGAAGCGATGGGCGACGACCTTCGGGAACTCTCTCGCGAGGCGCACGCACAGGTCGTCGGCCTGCGTATTGGTCTGCGTCGCGACGGCGACGCGCTGGCCCAGGTGCCACGCGAGCGCGACCGCGCGCAGCAGCACGTGGGTCTTGCCCGATCCCGGCGGCGCCTTGAGCACGAGCAACGGGCGGCGCGCCTCGACGTGGGCGAGCACGTCGGCGAGCACCGCCCGGCGAGCGCGCGCGAGGCGGTCGCGGCGAGAGATCGAGGCGGTCTGCGGGGCAGGGGTGAGCATCAACGTCCTCCGAGCGCTTCGACGAGGTCGACGAGGTCTGTCTGACTTCCGACCCGCGGGTCGTGCGGAGGCTGCGCGGCGCCGTGCGTGAGCCACGCGCCAGGGCCGGCGGCCTCGCGCACCTTGAAGCTCTTCTTGCGCGCGAGGTCGCCCGCCGCCCCGGGCAGCAGGACCACGTCGCGCCCGGCGAGCGAGGGGGCGGCCCCGTGGGCGAGCCCCGCCGTCGCCGTCTTGCGTCCCGTGATCTCGACGACGATCACCCTGCGCTTCGACTTCGTCGCGAGGGAGCGCACCTTGCCGGTGCGTCCGGGCATGCCCGCGACTTCGATCTTGGAGCCTTCGCGCATGCGCGTGGGCGCGTCGAGCGGGGCCTCGATCGTCCACACGGGCGTGGTGGTGCGGCCGACGCCCTCGTCGGCGACCTTCACGATGCGGCCGGCGAGCGCGACGCCGTCGAGCAGCGCGCGCGCAACGCGGTGACGGTCGCCCTGAAGCAGCGCCGTCGCGCCCGTCTCCGCCGCGTGCTCGCGCGCGAAGAAGCGCGAGGCGGCGACGGCCGCGTGACGGTCGGTCTCGGGGTCGGGCACGAAGGGCGCGTCTCCGTTGGCGCGGCGCGCTTCGGCCGAGCGCCACTGGTGCTCGTACTCGTCGCGCGAGAGCGCCGCGAGCTGCGCGAGCGCGGGGTGCGTCGGCCGAGGGTCGTCGTGGAGCGCGAGCCACCCATCGCGGCAGAGCTTCCATCGTCGGAGCACCTCGGCCTCGACCACCTCGCGAATGCCGCGCTCCGCGGCCCTGTCGTCGCGGCCGAGCCTGCGGGCGTCGTTCCAGCGCGCGACCAGCGGCTCGAGGCGCTCGTCGTCGGCGGGCGAGAGCGTGATGCCGACGGTCTGTTGTTCAGCGGCCTCGGCGCGCGCCTCGCGGGCGTCGCGGCCTCCGTCGCCGCGCAGCCACGCGAGCACGAAGCCCAGGTGCTGCTGGCGCAGGTCCTCCGCGGGGATGGCCCACGCCTCGCGGAGCGCGCGGGTCACGTCCATCACGGTGATCTGGTGGGGGCGCTGCGCTTCACGAAGGAGCCACCCGCACAGGCGCCCGAACGCGTTCACGGTCTCGATCTCGTCGGCGGGGACCTGCTTCGCGCGCGCGTAGCGGTACTCGAGGTAGTGCAGCATCACGACGTGCGTGGAGCCCGGCGCGACGAGCTGCACCCGCGACGGGTCGACGGCGGCGCCCCGCGACGGGTGCCCGTAGCGCCGCAGGAGGTCGTCGGCGAAGGGCAGCAGCATCGTCCGCACGTCGTCGCCGCGGCGGGGATCGGGCACCGAGACGACCGCGGGGGCGCCGTGCGCGTCGCCCCACGCGACGGCCCACGGCGAGGTCTCGCCGGCCATGCGCACGAAGGCCACGAGCGCGACCTCGCGCGCGTCGCTGCGCGCCCACGGGAGGGCTTCACCGATCGGCAGGGGCCGGCCTTCGACCCAGGCGCGCAGACGTTCGACGGCGTCGAGCTCGCTCATCCCACGGCCTCCTTCGCGCGGTCCACGGCGGCGACGCGGCGCACGAGGTCCTCCTCGGCGGGCGTCGCGGGCTTCGCGCGGCCGCGCAGGAGCGCCTCCGCGCGGATCAACGTAACGGGCCCGACCAGCCGCGCCACCTCGTCACCAAGCACGGCGGGATCGCCCGCCGACTGCGCGCGCTTGCGGCACGACGGGGCCCTCGCGCAGAACGACGCGCAGCCCTGCTCGTAGGCCGTCTCGGCCGCGAGCACGGCCTCCATCGGGTCGCCTTCGCGCGCGGCGTCGTCGAGCACCTCGGCGGCGACGCTGGAGAGGCGCGTCCACCAGCTCTCGGCGCGGCGCGCCTGCCAGCGCAGGTCTTCGGGCCACCGCACCGACGGACGGTTCGACGACGGGTGCGCCAGCACCAGAAAGCCCCGGTCGTCGACGCCGATCGCATCGGCGAGGCCGAGCGACGCGACGACGCGGCGCATTGCGTGGACGTACATCCCCGCCTGCGCGCGCGCGCCGGCGAGCTGCGCGCGGTCGGTGTGGCCCCCGCGGTCGGGGTAGACCTTCACCTCGCCGACGCTCAGCGTGAAGCGGGCGCCGCGGCGCGCCGCGGGCTCGAGGCGCACGATCACGAGGTCCGCGGAGAAGGCGCCCTCCTTCATGAGCGGAGCGCCGGGGAGCTTCATCGTCGGCGCGACCACGAGCGCGGTGAGCTCGGTCACGTCGACGTCGCGGCCGACCTTCGCGAGGCCCCTGAGGAACGACGTGAAGGCCACTGCGCTCGCGTCGAGGTCGGCCAGCGGGCCTCCGTGAGCGCGCAGCCGCAGGTCGAGCACGCCGCCGTGCGCCGCGGGGAGCGCGCCGGCCTTCACGAGCGGCTCGAGGATGCGCTCGGGGTGGTCGTAGAGCGAGCGTTCGAAGGTCACGCCGCGAGCGATCGCGAAGGGCGACTGGCGCTCGTGCAGCGAGGGATGGCCCGACGGCAGCTCGCGCTCGGCCACCTTGCGCATCGGCACGTCGAGCACGACCGAGCAGACGTTGGCGTCGCAGCCGGGGTGCGCGACGAACTGGTCGATGCGCCGGCGGAGGTCGCGTCGGCTGGTGGGTTTCGCGTCCATACGCAGCGAGAGACGTGGGGTTGGCGTGCGGTCTGACAGTCGATCTGCGTCCCGCGGCGCTTCCTCTCCGATCGAAGCGCCGCGCTGGTCGACGCGCTCGCCCAAGGCGCGCAAGTGGCCACTCGCCGTCGCCGCCATCTGGAACGAGCGCGGCGTGCCCGGCGACCTCCTCGTCATCACCGCAGACCGCGCGGTCGCGGCCTGGGCGCGCACGGTCGGGAGGATGGACGGCCCCTCGGGCACGAGCCTCGTGGTTCGTCCCGTCGTCGTGCAGCTCACGGGCGACGTGGCCGAGATGCTCCTCGACCCTGCGCAGCCCGAGCTCGCGTTCTTCGCCGCGTGGACGGTGCACGACCGCTACGGCCCCGAAGCCCAGGCGATCGTGGAGCGGGCGACCGACCTCATCGAGACGCTGCCTGACGGAGCGTTGCAGCGCACGCTGATCCGCTACATCCAGGGGATGCTCCACGAGAAGCTGCTCGAACTGGTCCGAGAGGTGTCCATGAACCCGCAGAAGGTCCCTGTCAGCCCCGCCCTCCAACGCCTCGACCAGGAGTTCCAGGCCATGTACGGCGAGCAGATCGAGGCGCGCGGTGAAGTTCGTGGCGAGGTGAAGGTGCTCCTCAAGATCCTCGCGGCGAGGAAGCTCCCCGTCGACGACGCAACGCGCGCTCGCATCCTCGCGTGCACCGACACCGCAGTGCTCGAACGCTGGGCCGAACAGGCTGCGAACGCGACCTCGATCGATCAGGTGTTCGCGGACTGATCGAGGCTGCCTGCGTTCTGGGGCTGGCGACGCCGCCCCAGGCCCATGTCCTTCCAGGGACGAGTCGCGGTGCCTTTTCCGGGGCGCACGTTCATCCTTTGCCCGCGCGCCGTGCGGGAGCCCTCGACGTCGGCGCGCGACGAGCCGCGACTCACGTACCGCTCGCAGTCCGCGTTGACGGTCGTCCTGAAGCAGCGCCGTTGTGCGCGAAGAACCGCGAGGCAGCCGACGCCGCGTGGTGGTCGGTCGACGCTTCCTCTCCGATCGGAGAGGGCGCTACCGTCGCCGCATGGCGAAGGAAGCGACGGGGAGCCAGCGCGCTCGCGT
>JBDHVF010000541.1:0-6025 GCA_039809605.1 Polyangiales bacterium
GGCGCGCGCGATGCGGCGCTGCTGGGCGACGCTCCATCGGCGCAGCGAGATGACCTTCGCGGCGTCGGCGCGCTCGATGGCGACGTCGGGCTCCCCGAGCGTGCGGAGCGCGTGCGCGGCCGAGGCCACGAGCGCCACGGCCGTCGTCAGCGCGGCGGCGAGCGCGGCCGCGAGCGACCCGCGTCGGGCCCCGCGGGTGCGCCACGCGGCCACCGCGTACGACGCCGCGGCGGCGAGCGCGAGCAGCGCCACGAACGCGGCGTTGCCGAAGGCGCTGAAGAGTTCGAGCGAGTCGTACATGGCGCGCCGGCGAGGCGCGTCATACCACCAGACGCTCGACCGCGGGTCGGCGCCGATGACCGCGGTCGTCAGCCTCCGCGGCGCGCGGCGGTCAGCGAGATCGCGCCACGGTCGCAGCCGGGCGAGACGTACGTGCCCTCGAGGCGACGCGCGCCCACGGCCGTGAGGTCGTAGCTGCTGCCGGTCGCGCACCAGTACCACCCGCGGCCGCGCCACGCGGGCCCGACCCGCTCGCGCACCACGCGGGTCTGTCGCAGCGAGAGGAGCCCGCCGCGCCACGCCCCCTCGACCGCGCGCAGCGTGGCGCTCCCTCCGGGCTCGAAGAAGAGCACCGTCCCCCTCACCTCGTCTCCGTCACGGCAGAGCACCGCGCGCACCGAGAGGGCCGCGTTGCCCGACGAGCTGCCGACCCACTGCTCGCAGGGCGCGCGCGACTCGGGCGCGGGGCGCTCTCGCCGGGGCCGCGTGACGGCGTCGGCCCACGCGGCTCCGCCCGCGACCGCGGTCACGAGGGCGACGAGCGCCGCGCGCAGCGCGAGGTGATGGGCTTCGTTCATGGGATCGTTGGCCTCCTGCCAAGCGTATGGGCGCTCGCTCGTGGACAGCGACGGGGGGCGCGACGTTCCCGCGCGGATTTCTCGGGCGGTGCCGCTGCCGCCGCCGCAGCCTCAGCGGGTGCTGTCACGAGGGCCACGAGGACGACGAGTCGATGGCGCCCGGAGGGGAACCGCAGAGACGCAGAGTGCGCAGAGGTTGAACCGGAGAGGGGCGAGAAGACCTCCTCCTCTGCGCACTCTGCGTCTCTGCGGTTCCCCTCCGGGCGCCATCGACTCGTCGTCCTCGTAGCCCTCTCATTCGCGCAGGACGGGTGTTGCGCGGGCGGCGACGCAGACCTTCCGCGCGACCGCGCGCCCGACGGCGACGGCCACGTGGCGGCCCGACCACCCGCTCGCGGGGCCGCTACGCGCTCGCTCACCGCCGCGCGAACGGCAACGGCGACCCGCTCAACTGCGTCGGCGTCTGCCCGTGGGTCACGTTTCAGGGCGCCCCGGCGCTGCGCCTCACGCTCGTGATCGCGGCGCCCTGACGTCGTCGAGCGCCTCGACGGGTGGGCGTTGAACGCACGCGGCGCGACGCGCACCCTATGGCCATGAGGTTCGCGACGGCGTTCGTGGGGGCGCCATGGCTGCTGGGGTGCGACCCACCGGCCGGGCGCGATCGTGACGCCTCGCTCGATGGAGCGGGCGCCGACGCGGACGACGCGGCGGACGCAGCGACCGGAGGGCCAAGACTTGTCGCGCCCCTCTCGACCAGCATCGTGACGTCGCGCCGTCCGACGCTGCGCTGGGGCCCCATGCCCGATGGCGCTCGCGCGCGCGTGGCGCTCTGCGACGACCCCTCGTGCGCGAGGGTGCTCACGGTGCTGGACACCGCCTCGGGGTCGGCGCGCCTCGAGGCCGTGTTGCGGCCGGGGCCGGTCTTCTGGCGCGTGCGCGTGACGCCCGCGACGGGCGCCGCGTGGGAGTCGCCCACGTGGGAGTTCTTCGTCACGCCGCACGACTCCGACGTCGACACCACGCGGTGCTGCGTGACGGACGTGAACCGCGACGGCGTGCCCGACATCGAGGGCCGCCTGCTCGACCTCGCGCGACCGACGAACGCGTTCGCGGTAGGGCCCGTCAACGAGCGCTTCTGGAGCACGGGGCTGCTCGTCTCGAGCGACGGCGGGTACCGGGCGCCGGTATGGACGGTCGCTCCAGAGTTGCCCCCGTCGGGCCGCGGCAGTTGCTACGGACCGTACTCCGGCGGCGTGGTTCATCACGTCGCCGGCATGCAGTACACGGGCGACAACGACGGCGACGGCTTCGGCGACCTCGCGATCGCGGTGATCAGGACGTTCCAGTGCGGTCAGGCGGATACGAGCGCCGCGACGATCCGGCCGATCTCCGGCGGAGCGCGCGGGCTCACGGTGCGCGACGAGACGATCGACACCGTCCGTTGGGACAGGGAGAGCTCGGAGTCGGGCTGGCTCTGGGCGAGCCCCGCGGGCGACGTCAACGGCGACGGCTTCGGCGACCTGGCCTTCGAACGGCAGACGTTCAACGAAGAGTGGCTGTCGTACTCCGCCGCGGCGTACTCCAGCACCGTCGGCGGAGCGCTCTTCAACGCGGTCTCGGGCTACTCGTTTCGCGGCGAAGGTTCGAGGTTCAACGACGTCGCCCGCGTCGAGGCGCGCTTCGCGTTCGACGGCAACGGCGACGGGCGCCACGACACGGCCGCGCTCGAGCTCAGCCCGCTGCTGGGCACCGCACGTCTGGTGGTGACCACGGCAGCGGGATCGCGAGACATCACGTGGCATGACGAGCACCCCGAGTACCCGGGCCAGGGGCTGATCGGCCCGTTCACCCAGCTCGCCAGCCCTGGCGACCTCGACGGAGACGGCTACGAGGAGCTCGTGGTGGACTTCGACGAGCGGACGGACACACCGGAGCGGGCGTCCGTCGTGCTCCGCGGTAGCGCGGGCGGCTACTCGCTCGACCGCACGCTGCCCTTCGAGTGATTCGGGTTCACCTGCGTCATCGGGGGCCCCCTCTTCGACGTCGACGGCGACGGCCGGAACGACTGCGTCGCGACGCGGAGCGACCGCACGCCCTCGCTCTACTTCAGCACCGCCTCGGGCTTCACGCGCGTCGCGCCGGTGCCCCGCTGCACGCCCGACCCGTCGACCGACGTAGACGAACCCTGCGGCCCATACCGGCACTTCTCCGCGGGCGACTTCAACCGCGACGGCCACAGTGACCTCTACGTCTGGAACCGCGACGCCCGCGTGCTCGAGGTCTTCGCGGGCGGCGCGGCAGGCTTCGGAGACGCGCCGATCTACACGGCCCCGGTGCCTCCCTGACCCGTGCGCCTCACCGCGGCGCGGGCTGGCGCGACACGTCGACGTCGAGCACGCGCACGGCCTCCGAGAGCCGCACGCGGCGCTCGGCGAGCTGCGTGTCGAGCTCGACGATCCGCCGCGTGGCCTGGTCGATGTCGGCCGCCGCGCGCGTGAGCCGCGCCGTGAGCTGCGCGCGCAGGTCGGCCGCGCCGCGGTTGCCCTGGATCGCGAAGAGGTTCTGCCGCGTCTCCTCGGCGCCGCGCTGCAGGTCGTCGCGGCGCGTCTCGACGTCGCGGCGCTCGCGCGTGAGGTCTTCGAAGCTGCGGCGAAGCTCCAGCGCCGCGCGCAGCGACGCCGCGAGCTCCGCGGGGGGCGCCGCGTCGCGGAGGTACTGCTCGACCGCGGCGCCGCCCTGCTCGTCGGCGAGGTCGGTGGTCATGGTGAAGGGCGTGCGGCTCGTGACGATCACCTCGGCCTCGCCGCGCGCGGGCACCTGGCAGGGCACGAGCGCGTTGCCGTTGGAGGTCTCGCTCCCCGAGGGCGGCTCGTGGAGCTGCGCGCCGTCGAGGGCCTCGCGCACCATCACCCGCGCGGCCTCGCCCGAGCCGTTGCGAACGTGAAAGGTCGAGCGGCGCACGGTGAAGCGCTCCACCGTGAGCTCCCCGTGGTGCATCGAGACGAGCCGCGCGCCCTCGACCGCCGTGGCCGTCGTGCGTTGCACGGTGAACGCCCGCTGGAGCGAGAAGGGCACCGTGGCCGTGGCGCCGTCGGGCAGCGCGTCGAGCATGCCCTGGCCGAGAAAGGCCCCCTCGTCGAAGATGGCGATGGGGCCGCGCTCGAGCGTCGCGCCCGAGCGGTTGACGAAGCGCGCGACGTGAAAGGGGTGCGACGACGACTCGGGCACGCCGGGGTCGGGCGCGAAGAGGTACAGGCGCTCGCCCGGCACCACGCGCGACGCGAGCATCACCATCGTCGCGCTGCGGTCGGGCACCGTCACCGGGTCGGGCAGGTCGTAGCGCGTGACGCCTCCCTGCGTCGCGAGCGCCGCCAGCGAGGCCACGCTGCGAGGCGCCGCGCTCGGGGGCGGGGCCGGCGTCGTCGTCGCGAACGCGCCCTCGGACGACTGCATGATGAACGGGTAGCTCACCGTGACCACGCCGCCGCCCTCGGGCGCGGGGAACTGCCACCGCCGCACGGCGCCCGCCACGCACTCGCCCACGCCCGGTTGCCCGAGCGAGTTCTCGGCCACGACGGCGCTCATCACGGCGCCGCTCGCGCCGATGACGAAGCGCGCCACCACGCGGCCCGCGGCGTTGGGGTTCGACGCGAGCCCCTGCTCGTAGCAGTGCGTGACCTGACCGAGGTTGCGCAGCACGACCCTGCGAACGGCCTCGGGCGAGAGCAGCCCGCTCACCTCGGGCGGCGCCGCGCGCACCCTGGGGCCCTCGTTCGTTCGGCCGCCGAGCCCGCGGCCCGCGCCCGATCCGTAGCCCTGCCCCGTGCCCGTGCCCGCGCCGTGCCCCATCGTGCCGAGGCCGCCGAGGCCGATGGTGCCCTCGCCCCGGCCGCCTCCGCCCCAGCCCGTGCCCGACGCGCCGAGGCCGCCGTAGCCGAAGGCGTCGCCCGCGAGGTCGCCGTTGCGGTTGTCGGCGCCCGACTCGTCGAGCCCTCCGAAGGGCGACGCGGGCTGCGCGGCGGCGGCCACGGCGCGCTGCGCCTGCTCGCGGTCGCGCTGGGGCTCGTTCGCGAGGGTGGTCTCGGAGACGGGCACCGCCTGGATGACCGCGCCCTGATCGGTGACGAGCGGGCGCACGGGCACCGTCGGGCGCGACAGCTCGGAGCGGAACGACACCGGGGCGCCCGTGACGAGCGAGAGGCGCACGCGGGTCCAGTCTTCGCCCGAGACGTTCTGCACGATGCCCCACGCCTGCACGCGCGCGCCCTCGCGCGAGAACACCAGTCGGTACGACGGTCGCCAGATGGGCGTCTCGACGGCGTACCCGACCACGAGCTCGTGCTCGGCCCCGTCGAGCGCGACGCGCACGGTGCGGCGCGCGTCGGGGCGGGCGCCGCCGTCGCGCTCCTCGGGCATCGGGAAGGCCGCGGCGCGCACCGAGCTGCCGCCGCGCTCCATCACCGCCAGCGTGGCGAGAAAGTCGTTCACGTCGCGCTGGAGCACGTGGAACGTCACCTCGTCGCGCCGCACGCGCCCCTCGCGCTCGAAGTAGCCGACGCCGTTGCGGTACACGACCACGCGCTTGAGGGCGAGCGCGGGCCCCGAGTCGTCGCGCCTGCACCCGAAGAGAGAGACCGCCGAGCACGCGAGCGCGGCCGCGAAGCAGCGAGGCCCGAGGGGCCGATGAGCTGAAACCATGGGGATCTTCTACCTCCGCGCGACGGACGTCCGCGCGCAGAAGCACCAGGACACCCGCCGCGCGCCCGCGTTCGGAGGGATCGTCCGCGGGCGGCTCACCGGCGCGCCCGGTCGGCGAGGCGCTGCGCGATGAGCGAGGGGGTCCATCGCAGGGCGCGCCAGTCGTCGAGCGTGGCGACGAGGGTCACGGTGAGGGCGCGTCCGTCGGGCTGCGCGACGAGCACCGTCGTGGCGAGCACGGGCACCGCCACGCCGCCCGACCGCGCCTCGAACGCGTACTCGAGCACCAGCCCGCCGTCGGCCCGCGGCGTCTCGGCGCCAGGGCGCACGAGCTGAAAGCCCGGCAGGCTCCGTGAGGCCAGCGCGACGCGGCGCGAGAGCAGGGCCGGCAGCTCGCCGGGCCCCGCGCGGTCGACCGACACCACCATCACCGGCGGCAGCGGACCGCGGGTCGAGCGCAGGAACACGCC
>JBDHVF010000542.1:0-6017 GCA_039809605.1 Polyangiales bacterium
TGCGCATCGACCCCGCGCTCGCGCGCCGCGCGCGGATCCGCACCGAGCGCGTCGCGCAGCACGGCATCGCGCCGGCGCTTCAGCTCGCGGGCAGCGTCGACTTCGACGCCACGCGCACCGCGGAGGTGGGCGGGCGCATCGCGGGCCGCGTGACGCGCATCCTCGTGCGGCCCGGCGACGTCGTGCGGGCGGGCGATGCCCTCGCCGAGATCGAGAGCGCGCAGCTCGGGGAGGCGCTGGCGCAGTACTTCTCCGCGCACGCGCGGCTCATCGCGGCGCGCCAGGCCCTCGCGCGCGCCACCGCGCTCGCCGCGCAGGACCTCACCACCGCGCAGGAGCTCGAGCAGGCCCGCGCCAACTCGCAGGCGCTCGCGGCCGAGGCCCGCGGCGCCGAGGCGAGGCTCGTCGCGATGGGGCTCTCGCCCAGCGAGGTGCCGTCGCTCCAGGGCGGCTCGGGGGCGCGGCGCGTGACGCTGCGCGCGCCCATGGCGGGCGAGGTGCTCTCGCGGCAGGGCGTGGTGGGGCAGAGCGTGGAGCCCACGAGCACCATCCTGCGCATCGCCGACACGAGCGAGCTCTGGGTGCTGCTCGACGTGTTCGAGCGCGACCTCGCGCGCGTGCACGACGGCGACCGCGCCGAGATCGTGTGCGACACGTGGCCGGGCAGGGTCTTTCGCGGCGTGGTCGAGCACGTCGAGCCCGTGGTCGACCCGGCCACCCGCACCGCGCGCGTGCGCATCGAGGTCGAGAACCCCGAGTCTCTCCTGCGGCCGGGGCAGTTCGTGACCGCGCGGCTGCGGCCCGCGGGCGACGCGGCGCGCGAGGCGCTCACGGTGCCGCGCGCGGCGCTCCTGCAGCTCGACGGGCGCCCCGCGGTGTTCGTGGCCGCGGGCGAGGGCGAGTACGAGGCGCGGCCGCTGGAGCTCGGCGCCCACGACGGCGACCGCGTCGAGGTGGTGCGCGGGCTCGCCGAGGGCGACGAGGTGGTGGTCGAGGGCGGGTTCGCCCTCAAGAGCGAGCTGCAACGCTGACCGAGGAGTCCCGATGCTCGATGCGATCGTAGAGCGCGCCGTGCGGTACCGCACCGCGGTGCTGGGCGCGGCGCTGCTCGTGCTGGTGGGCGCGTGGTTCGTGGTGAAGGCGCTGCCCATCGACGCCGTGCCCGACGTGACCAACGTGCAGGTGCAGGTGCTCACCGACTCGCCGGGCCTGTCGGCCGAGGAGGTCGAGCGCTACGTGACCTTCCCCATCGAGACGGGGCTCAACGGCCTGCCGGGCCTGGCGGAGATCCGCTCGGTGACCCGCGCGGGCCTGTCGGCCGTCACGGTGGTCTTCGACGAGAGCGCCGACGTGTGGTTCTCGCGGCAGCTCGTGCTCGAGCGCCTGCGGAGCATCGAGGCCGACATCCCGTCGCAGTTCGGGCGGCCCGAGCTCGCGCCCGTCTCCACGGGCCTCGGCGAGATCTACCAGTTCGTGCTGAAGAGCGACCGCCACTCGCCCACCGAGCTGCGCACCATGCTCGAGTGGGACATCGGCCCGCGCCTGCGCACCGTGCCCGGCGTGATCGAGGTCAACGCCCTCGGCGGCGTGAAGAAGCAGTACGAGGTGGTGCTCGACGCGTCGCGCCTCGCGGCCTACCGGCTCACCCTCGGCCGGGTGCTCACGGCGCTCGAGCGCAACAACGCCAACGTGGGCGGCGGCTACGTCGAGCGCGGCGCCGAGCAGTACACCATCCGCGGCGAGGGCCAGCTCCGCACCGTCGACGACATCGCCGCGGTGGTGGTCTCGACCGACGCCGACGGAACGCCCGTGCAGATCAGGCACCTGGGCCAGGTGCGCGTCGGCGCGACGCTGCCGCAGGGCGTGGTCACACAAGACGGCCAGGGCGAGGTGGTCACGGGCATCGTGATGATGCTCGTCGGGCAGAACTCTCGAAACGTCATCCAGGGCGTGCACGCCAAGGTCGCCGAGATCCGCCGCACGCTGCCCGCGGGCGTCGAGATCGTCGACGTGTACGACCGCGCGGACTTCATCGACCGCACGCTCAAGACCGTGGGCTCGAACCTCGTCGAGGGCGCCTCGCTCGTGGCCATCGTGCTGGTGATCTTCCTCGGCTCGGCGCGCGGCGCGCTGATGGTCACCCTGGGCATCCCCTTCGCGATGACCCTCGCGATCGCGGGCATGCTCGTGCTCAAGGTCACCGGGAGCCTGATGTCCCTCGGCGCGATCGACTTCGGCTTCCTCGTCGACGGGCCCATCGTGATGCTCGAGGCCGCCCTCGCGCGCCTCGCCGCCGAGGACGTGACCCAGCAGAACTACCGGAGGCTCACCGCCGAGGCCGTGCGCCAGGTGGCGCGGCCCGTGGTGTTCTCGGTGCTCATCATCCTGCTGGTGTACCTCCCGCTCCTCACGCTCGAGGGCGTCGAGGGCAAGATGTTCCGCCCCATGGCGACCACCATGGCGCTCGCGCTCGGGGGGTCGCTGGTGTTCGCGCTGGCGGTCTTCCCCGCGGCGTCGGTGACCTTCCTCAAGCCGCCGAAGAGGAAGGGCCACCACGGGCCCTTCGCGCGCCTCGAGGGGCCCTACGCGCGCCTCGTCGCGTGGGCCGTCGACCGCCGCGCCGCGCTCACCGCCGTGGCCGTCGCGATGCTGGTCGCCACGGGCCCCGTCGCGATGAAGCTCGGCGCCGACTTCGTGCCGCGCATCGACGAGGGAGACATCGTCGTGGCCGTGCGGCGCATCCCGAGCATCTCGATGACCGAGGCCCGGCGCCTCGACCTCGCCACCGAGCGGGTGCTCCGGCGCTTCCCCGAGGTGGTCACCGCGCTCGCGATGACCGGGCGCGCCGAGGTGGCGACCGACCCCGTGGGCATGGACAACACCGACATCCTCACGCACCTGCGCCCGCACGCCGAGTGGACCACGGCCCACGACCTCGACTCGCTCGGCGAGCGCATGAAGGAGGCCATCGAGCGCGAGGTGCCCTCGACCTTCGTCTCGATCTCGCAGCCCATCGAGGACCGCACCAACGAGCTCATCTCGGGCTCGCGCTGCGACGTGGCGATCCAGCTCTTCGGCGACGACCTCGCCGTGATGAGCAACGTGGGCAACCGCATCGGCCGCCTCATGCGGTCGATCCCCGGCGCGGGCGACGTGCGCGTCGAGCGCGCCCTGGGGCTCCCGACGCTGCGCGTGCGCCCCGACCGCGCGCGCCTCGCGCGCTACGGGCTCTCGACCGACGACGTGCTCGGCGCCGTCGAGGCCACGCGCCAGGGCCGCCGCGTGGGCGTGGTCTTCGAAGGCCAGCGGCGCTTCGACCTCCGCGTGCTCCTGCCGCCGGGCGCGGGCGGCACCGACGCCTTCGGGCGGCTGCCCGTGGGCGACGCCGAGGGGCGCATCATCCCCGTCGCCCAGGTCGCCGACGTCACCGAAGAAGACGGCCCCGCGCAGATCAGCCGGGAGAACCGCCAGAGGCGGCTGCGCATCGAGGTCAACCTCCGCGGGCGCGACCTCGTGAGCTTCGTCAACGAAGCCCGTGCGCGCGCGCAGCGAGAGATCCACCTGCCGACGGGCTATCACCTCGAGTGGGGCGGGCAGTTCGAAAACTTCGCGCGCGCGTCGGAGCGCCTGGCGGTGGTCGTGCCCGTCGCGCTCGCTATCATCGTAGGGATGCTCTACCTCACGTTCGGCAACCTGCGGTACGCGCTCGCGGTGTTCTCGGGCGTGCCCTTCGCGCTCGTGGGGGGCGTGGTGGCGCTGGCCCTGCGCAAGATGCCCTTCAGCATCCCCGCGGCCGTGGGCTTCATCGCCCTCTGCGGCATCGCGGTGCTCAACGGCGTGGTGATGGCGAGCGAGATCCGCCGGCGCGTCGACGAGGGCGCCGCGCTCGACGACGCGCTCGTGCGCGGGTCGGTGGCGGTGCTGCGCCCGCTGCTGCTCACGGCCTCGGTGGCCGCGCTCGGCTTCGCCCCCATGGCGCTCTCGACGTCGGCGGGCAGCGAGGTGCAGCGGCCGCTCGCCACGGTGGTGATCGGCGGCCTGGCGTCGAGCACGCTCCTCGGCCTGGTGCTGCTGCCCGGGCTGCTCAAGACCTTCCGCGTGGGCGCCACGCGGCCGCGCGCCGACGCGCTGGGGTGACGGCATGGAGCGCGCGAGCGCCGCGCCGGGCCGACCCTACCGCCGCAGGGCCGCGGCCCTGACGCTGGCGCTGGTGGGCCTGGCGACGGTGGTCGCGCTCCAGAGCTCGTGGGCCCTCGCGATGGTGCTCGTGGCCGGCTGCGGGGTCTTCGTCGCCTTCGAGTTCGCGCTGGTGAAGACCCCGGCGCGGCAGCTCGAGCGCGACGCGGCCGAGGGGCGCGAGGGCTCGGCCACGCTCGTGCGCATGAAGCGCGAGCTCAACGCGATGCTGGCCGCCTGCCAGTTCGGCATCACGCTCACGAGCCTCGGGCTCACCATCGCGCTCGAGCCCGCGATCCACGGCGCGCTCTCGGCGCACCCGCGCCTCGCGGAGCACTCGGGGGCCATCGCGGTCGCGGCGGGCACGGTCTTTCACGTGACCTTCGGCGAGCTCGCGCCCAAGGGCCTGGCGCTCGTGGCGCCCGCGGCGGTGCTCTACCGCACGGGGCCCCTCATGCGAATGTTCCGCTGGCTGGCGGTGCCCTTCATCAAGACGTGCAACGGCGTGGCGAACGCGCTCGTGGCCGCGCTCACGGGGCGCCACCCCGACGCGCACGAGGACCACGACGAGCCCGTCGAGCTCGCCGACGCGCTCGCGCGCGCCCACGCGAGCGGGCAGATCGCGCACGACCAGCTCGCCCTCTTGCGCAACGTGCTGGCCTTTCGCGAGCGCATCGCGCGCGAGGTGATGACCCCCGCCAAGGACGTGGTCTCGCTCGACCTCAAGGCCCCGTGGGCCGAGACCCTGCGGCGCGTCGAGGAGCACCCGTACAGCCGCCTGCTGGTGACCGACGGGGCGTGGCACTGCGTGGCGGGCTACGTGCGCAAGACCGACGTGCTGCGCGCCGAGGTGCGGGGCCGCAGGGCCCTCGGGCCGCTCGTCTTGCCGATCGAGCGCAGGCCCGAGACGGTGTCGCTCGACCGCATCGACATCTTCCGCGGGTGCCCCGTCGTGGCGCTCTACGACGAGCACGACGGCTTCGTCGGGATCGTGACCGCCGAGGACGTCGTCGAGCAGATCGTCGGCGAGATCTACGACGAGAAGGACGCGCGCACCTCCGCGGGCGTCTCGCAGCTACCCGACGGCTCGCTCGAGGTCGACGGCGAGATGCTGCTCGCCGACGCCGCCGACCTGCTCGGGCTGCGCGACCTCGCGGCCCACGAGGACACCGACACGGTGGGGGGGCTGGTGCTCAAGCTCCTCGGCCGCGAGCCCGTGGCGGGCGACGAGGTCGAGCTCGGCGACCACGTGGCGACGGTGCGCGAGGCCCAGGGCTTTCGCATCACGAAGCTGCACTGCTCGCCGAAGCCGCAGGAGCCCGCGGCGGCCGAGGCGTGACCCTTCAGCCCGGCGGCGCGCCGCACACGTTGGCGAAGCACGTGAGGCCCACGCAGCAGTCGTCGCCCGACGCGCAGGTGCGGCCCGCGGCGCGGCACTCGCGCGTCGAGGGCGTCTCGCAGCGGAACACGCCGTCGGCGCCGCGCTGGCACACGCCCGAGCAGCACTCGGCCGACACCGAGCACGTCTCGCGGTTGGCCCTGCACGCCACCGGCGCCCAGAGCGCCGACATGTTGTCGACGCGCGCCTCCTGGCCCGGCAGCCAGTAGGGCACGCTCGACGGGTCCTCGCCCGCGCGCGGGGCGCTCGACACGGCCGTCACCCAGATCTGCCTGCGCCGGGTGCCGCGCGTGCCCGCCTGCGCGTTGCCGTAGTCGCGCCGCGAGTAGAACGCGAGCCAGAAGTAGCCGCCCTGGGTGAAGGGCGAGAAGTTCGGCCAGTACGAGTCGGTGGTCGCCCCCGTGGCGCGCGCGAGCACGAGCGCGGGCTGCGCCGCGTCTCC
>JBDHVF010000543.1:0-6007 GCA_039809605.1 Polyangiales bacterium
GCGGTCGCGCCCCGCGTGGGCCGCGCGGCTGCACCGTCCGCTGCGGGCCGTGGGCCTCGCGGTCGCGCGCCGCCTCATCGCGGCCGAGATCGACCGGCTGCGCGCCGCGCGCGGGCTGCCCCACGTCGACCCGCTCCGCCGCGCCGAGGGGCGCGCCGTGCTGGTGAACACCGCCTTCGGCCTCGAGTACCGGCGGCCGCTGCCCGCGGCCATCTCGCTCGTGGGCCCGATGCTCGACGACGACGACGCCTCGCTCGACCCCGCGCTCGCCGGCTGGCTCGACGAGGGAGGCCCCGCGGCCTACGTCAACCTCGGCACCCTCGCGGCGCCCTCGGCCTCGCTCGCCTCGCGCATCGCCGACGGGCTGGTCGCGAGCGGCATGCGCGCGCTCTGGGTGCTGCGCGGCGAGGCGGCCGCGGCGGTCACGGGGCGCTCCGCGCGGCTGCGCGTCGTGCCCTGGGTGGCCTCGCAGACGGCCGTGCTGCGGCACCCGAGCGTGCGCGCGTTCGTCTCGCACTGCGGGGTCAACAGCGCCCACGAGTCGGTCGCCTGCGGCGTGCCGCTGGTGGCCCTGCCGCTCTTCGCCGATCAGCACGACATGGCCATGCGCGCGCTCGACGCGGGCGTCGCGCGGGTGCTCGACAAGACCCGCTTCGAAGCGCGCGACCTCGCCGAGGCCCTCGCGCGCGTCTCGCGAGACCCCGCGTTCACCGCGCCGATGCCCGCGCTCCAGCGCTCGTTCGCCGAGGCGGGCGGCGTCGAGCGCGCCGCCGACCTGCTCGAGGCCGCGGCGCCCCCCTGATCACCGCTCGCCGGCGTCGAGGTAGCGGACGCAGAGGGCGACGACCTCGTCGACGAAGTCGGGGTCGTGCAGGCGCTCGTGCTGGTCGAGCACCGCGGCGTGGGTGAGGGCCTCGACGGTGGTCACGAGCAGAAAGGCCGCGAGGTCGAGGTTGCGCGGGCGCACCTCGTCGCGGTGGGCCTCGAGCCAGGTGCGCACGAGCAGCACCGAGCGGCGGGTGATCTCGTGGAAGCGCGCCAGCATGCCCATCTTCGGGAGCTGCTCGACGAAGACCCGGTGGAGCCTCGGGTCGACCTTGTGGGCCTCGAGCTGCGCCGTCACCACCCTCCGCGCGGCCGTCTCCAGGTCCGCGTCGCCGAGCGACGCGAGCTCGCGGCGGAACACCTCGAACATCGCCTCGCTGTGCGCGTCGACGAGCGCCGCCACGATCGCGTCCTTGTTGGGAAAGTACTGGTAGAGCGACCCCACGCTCACGCCCGCCACCTCGGCGATGCGGTTGGTCGTCGCCGCCTCGTAGCCGTCGCGGGCCAGAATGCGAGCAGCCGCTCGGAGGATGCCGTCGACCGTCTCCCTCGACCGATCCTGCCTCGGCTCCTTGCGAGCCGACAATCTACGGTCCTTCGCCATCGCGCTGCGGCCTCCTCTCGGGAATGCGAGTTGTAGAAGCGAGTGATTGCTCGCATATTCTCACGCACGTCGAGGGCGCGGTGCAAGGGCGCCGCGCGCGGCGCTCTCAAGGAGGCATCACATGGCACTCACGGACCTTCGGATCGTCGCGCGCGCCAGGGCGCTCGGCGGCTTCCTCACGCTGGTGCGCGACCCGCGCGAGATCGCGGGCGTGTTCACGATCACCGACGCGCTGCGCACGAAGGAGGAGGTGCAGCCCCTGGTCGACTGGTTCGGGCGCGACCCCGCGGGCCGCCGCGCGCTCGACGAGCGCCGCCCGACCCCCGTCGACCTCGACGCGCTCTCGAGGCTCGCGCCCGGCACCCTCGGCCGCGCCTTCGCCGACCACATGCGCGCGCGCGGCCTCGACCCGCACGCCTTCCCCGCGCTCCCCATGTCGAACCCGCACGAGTTCGTGACGGCGCACCTCTACGACACCCACGACGTGTGGCACGTCGTCGCGGGCTTCGACACCGACGTGGCGGGCGAGCTCGGGCTCCAGGCGTTCTACCTCGCGCAGTTCCCCGCGAGGCTCAGCCTCACGCTGCTCGCCGCGGGGATGCTCAACACCCTGGGCCCGGGCTTCGACGACCGCGACCGGCGCATGCGCGAGGTCGTGCGCGGCTGGCTCCTCGGCCGCACCAGCCGCCCCCTCTTCGGCGTGCGCTGGGACGAGCTCTGGAGCGCGCCGCTCGCCGAGGTGCGCGCGCGCCTCGGCATCGACGCCGAGGCCGTCGAGGCCCGCCTCGACGGCGTGCCCGCGCGCGACTTCGCCGCCGCCGCGTGAGTCAGTTCGCGAGCTGGTGGCGCAGGGTGTAGTTGAGCCCGTTGGGGTGCAGGCGCTCGTCGACCACCACGGCGTTGATGCCGCGCGGCATCGGCGCGCTGATGCGCGAGCCGTAGTAGGCCATGTCGCCGCCCGTGCCGATGCAGTTGAAGGCCGAGCCGCCGTCGTCGTTGCACTGCACCTGCGTGCCCGTCAGGCCGCTGTACACGTACATCGCCGGGTCGTAGTAGACCGTGCCGACCGCGCGCACGAAGGTGGCCCCGTCGGCGCGGCACAGGCTGAAGGTCGACGCCGCGGGCGACGTCGCCGCCGGGCCGCAGGTGGTGAACCACCGCACGTCTTCGCCCGAGGGGCCGAGGGTGCAGGTCGGCGTGCGCAGCGAGCCCGCGCCGAGCACGCGCGTGGGCGTGACGGCCGTGCCCGCGATGGGCGCGTCGAAGAACGCGCTGCCGTAGTTCGTCGGGATGTGCTGCACGTGCAGCACGAACGAGCCGCGCGACGTGGCCGAGAAGCCCGACACCGCGATGTAGTAGGTGCCCGGCGGCACGATCGTCGAGAAGCGCGACTGGAGCGTGCTGGTGAAGCCGCCCGTGGTGCAGCCCGCGTCGTCGTTGCAGGTGCCCGCCACCGTCGCGCCGGCGCCGTTCACCAGGTAGAGCCGCGTGTCGTACGACGAGCCCGCGAGGTCGGCGTAGAGCACCTCGCGCAGCCCCAGCGTCACGCGGTACCAGACGTTGGGCGCCGAGCCGCAGTCGGTGGGGCCGTCGAAGTTCGCGCCCTCGGTGCTGCCGCTCACCGTGGCCTCGCCCGCGCCCAGCGTGAGGGCGGTGGCCGAGAGCCGGTCGTCGTTCACGGGCGTGCACACCCCCGCGCGGCACGTCGTACCCGCGCCGCACGCGCGCCCGCACGCGCCGCAGTTGGCGTTGTCGGTCTGGAGGTTGTTGCACGCGGTGCCGCAGCACGACAGGCCCGCCGCGCACGCGCAGGTGCACCGCCCGGCCGCGCACGACATCGTCGAGGGGCAGGTCGTTCCGCACGCGCCGCAGTTGGTGTTGCTCGTCTGAAGGTCGACGCACGCGCCGCCACAGAGCGTGCGCCCCGTGGGGCACGCGCAGCGGCCCGCCGTGCAGGTCTGCACCAGCGGGCAGGCCGTGCCGCACGCGCCGCAGTTGCCGCGGTCGGAGCTCGTGTCGACGCAGCGGCCCGCGCAGAGCGTCTGCCCCGTGGGGCACGCGCACGCGCCGGCCACGCAGCGCTGGCCCGCCGCGCAGGTGCGCCCGCACGCGCCGCAGTTCGTCACGTCGGTCTGCGTGCTCACGCAGGTCGAGCCGCAGAGCGTCTGGCCCGTGGGGCACGCGCAGCGACCCGCCGCGCAGCTCTGGCCCGCCGCGCAGACCGTCCCGCACGCGCCGCAGTTGGTGCCGTCGGTCTGGGTGTTCACGCAGAGCGCGCCGCAGAGCGTCTGCCCCGCGGCGCACGCGCAGGCGCCCGTCGCGCAGGTCTGCCCCATCGCGCACGCGTGGCCGCACGCGCCGCAGTTGACCGCGTCGCGGCTGAGGTCGGCGCAGTCGCCGCCCGTGCAGAGCGTCTGCCCCGCGGGGCAGGTCGCGGCGCAGGTGCCCATCGCGCAGCTCTGGCCCGTCGCGCACGCGTGGCCGCACGCGCCGCAGTTGGCGCCGTCGCCCTGCAGGTTCACGCAGCGCACGCCGCCGCCCGAGTCGGTGCAGGCCGTCTGGCCGTCGGCGCACACCGAGGTGCAGGTGCCCGCGGAGCACTCGGTGCCGGGCGTGCACGCGTGCCCGCACATGCCGCAGTTGCTGTTGTCGGACTGCGCCGAGACGCAGGTCTCGCCGCACACGATCTGATCGGCGCCGCACATGGGCCCCGTGTCGACCGGGGGGGCGTCCTCGGCGTCGGCGACGTCCTCGGCGTCGGCGGCGTCCGTCACGTCGGCGACGTCCGTCACGTCGGCGACGTCCGTCACGTCGGCGACGTCGTCGGCCGCGTCGGCGTCGGCCGTCGCGTCCGTCACGTCGGGCGTGGCGGGCGTGTCCACGGGCGCGTCGGGCGTCACGTCGGCGGGGGCGACGTCCTGCGTGTCGGGGGTGACGGGCACGTCCGAGGACGGCCCGCCGAGGCTGAACTCTCCGGTCGGGAACGAGCACCCGACCACGAGCGCGCTGAAGGCCAGGAAGTAGGATCGCACGACGCGCATGGTATCCAACGCGCCGACGCGGGGAACAGGGATCTCGCGGGCGCCGGTCCCCGTCGTCGCGGCGCGGTCGTTTGCCGCGCGAAACGGCCGCTCCTGCTCGAATGTTGACGGGGCTCGGCCCTCGGGGCCATCCATCGCCGCCATGAGCTCCGACTGGGATTCGGCGGTCTACGCGCACGGCGACCTCACGCCGCTCGCGGACAACCTCTGGTGGGTGAAGAGCGCGCAGGCCGGGATGCCCCTGCCGCGCAACATGGCCGTCTACCGCCTCCCCTCGGGCGACCTCGTCTTGCACAGCGTGGTGTGCCTCGACGCGAGGCGCATGGCCGACCTCGAGAAGCTGGGCACGCCGAGGTACATGATCGTGCCCAACGAGGGGCACCGCACCGACGCGCCCCGCTACAAGGCCCGCTACCCCGAGATCAAGGTGCTCGCGCCCTCGGGCTCGAAGGCGAAGGTCGAGGAGGTCATCGCCGTCGACGCGCTCTGCGAGGACGCGCTGCCCGGCCTGGGCGTCGTGTGCCACGTGCCCGACGGGGCGAAGCCGCCGTCGCACGAGCTCGTGTACGAGGTCGACGTGCCGGGCGGCAAGGCGCTCATCGTCAACGACCTGCTCGGCAACGGGCCGAAGCTCACGGGCTTCAAGGGCGCGATCTTCAACCTGCTCGGCAGCGGCGGCGTGCTCGGCGTGCCGAGGATCGTGCGGTGGATGTTCGTCGAGGACGCGAAGAGGGTCCGCGGCTTCCTCCTGCGCCTCGCGGAGCGGCCCTGGAAGGCCATCTCGGTGAGCCACGGCGACGCGGTCACCGACGACTGCGCGGGCAGGCTCCGCGCGGCGGCCGAGCGGTTGTAGGGCGTACGAAGCGCGCCGCAGCCTTGTGAAGTCTTTCTCCTCGTCCGCATAATCCCGCGCCATGGAACTGGTCGACCGCTTCCGGGGATCGCTGCTCGGCATGGCCATCGGCGACGCGCTCGGCCACCCGACGGAGTTCGTCTCGTCGATCGCCTCGATCCGCGCGCGCTGGGGCGACGAGGGCGTCACGACCTTCGAGGCCGCGGGCAGGCACCCGCCGGGCACCTTCACCGACGACACGCAGATGGCCGTGGCCGTCGCGCGCGCCCTGTGCCGCGCGGGCGCGTCGGACCTCGACGCGCTCATGGCCGCCATGTCCGAGGAGTTCGTCGCGTGGTCGCGCTCGCCGCAGAACAACCGCGCGCCGGGGGGCACGTGCCTCGCGGGCTGCCGCAACCTCGCGCGGGGCGTCCCATGGCGCGAGGCGGGGGTGAAGGGCTCGAAGGGCTGCGGCGCGGCGATGCGCGCGGGCCCCGTGGGGCTCTACCTCGCGGGCGACGCGGCGGCGATGGTGCGCGTGGCCGCGGCGCAGAGCGCGCTCACGCACGCGCACCCGACGGGCGTGGCGAGCGGATGGCGCGGCGGGTTCGACCCGCTCGCCGGCGGCGGCTACGTCGAGGGCGACCCGCGCCCGGTGCGCTTTACCCTGCCCGACGGGCGGCGGTTCGACTTCGTGTTCAGCCT
>JBDHVF010000544.1:0-6005 GCA_039809605.1 Polyangiales bacterium
GTCGAGGTCCGACGAGGCCACCGCGCGCGCGTCGGCGCTCAGCGACGAGGCCGCCTCGGCGCGCACGGCCGCGAGGCCCGCGGAGAGCTCCTCGTCGCCGCCGCCGTCGGCGCTCACCGCGTGGCCGGGCGACGCGCTCTCGATCACCTCCATGAACGACGTCTGCAGGTCGACCTCGAGCCCGCGCGCCCCCGACGACCAGAGCCAGTCGCGGAACTGCTGCACCAGCCCCACGTCGGTGTCGATGCCCGCGAGCGCCTCGGCGAAGCGGCGCAGGTCCTCGGTGGTGAGCCCCGGCCTGGGCCCGAAGCCGCGCAGGCCCGCCATGAACGCCGCGAGCAGCCACCGCGACTCGTACCCGTCGTCGCCGAGCACCGTCACCCCGCTCACCAGGAGCTCGGTCGGGCGCGCGGTGAAGGGCGCCCACTGCGCCGCGGCCCAGTGCTCGAGCACCCGCTGCGCCGCCAGCTCGCTCGCGCTGCCGTGCGTGCGCACCGAGCGAACCAGCACGTCGAACGCGCGGCCGAGCATGCGCGCGTCGCGCTCGGCCTTCGACGTCGGGAGGCTCGAGATCCGCTCGCCTGGGTCGTCGAGGGGGCCCGTCACGGCTGCCGCAGCATCGCGCGACGGGGCCCGACGCGCGAGAAAAAATCCCTCGCGCGAAGAGCCTGGATGCGTCGCGTCGATCAGTGCGCGATGCGCAGGGCGACCTTGCGCCTGGGCTTCGCGGGCGCGGGCGCGGGCGCCGAGCCGTCGTCGAGCACCACCTCGCCCACGAGGTCGTAGTCGGCGCTCTGCGTGATCTCGACGGTGACCATCTCGCCCGCGCGCACCTCGGCGCCCGAGAGGTACACCACGCCGTCGATGTCGGGCGCCTGGCCCGCGTGCCGGCCCTGGAGCACGAACTCGTGCTCGCCGCTCGCGCCGTCGACGAGCACCTCGAGGTGCTGGCCCACGAGCGCGCGGTTGCGCTTGCGCGCGATGGGGCGCTGCAGGGCCATGAGCTTGCGGTGGCGCGCGGCGCTGTCCCTCTTCGAGACCTTCTCGGTCTGCGAGAAGCTCCCGGTGTCTTCTTCGTCGGAGTAGCGAAAGACCCCCACGCGGTCGAACTCGGCCCACTGCACGAACTCGCACAGCTCCTTGAAGTCCGCGTCGGTCTCGCCGGGGTGGCCCACGATGAAGGCCGTGCGGAACACCACGCCCGGGATGCGGTTGCGCACGGTCTCGACCACGCGCCGCAGCCGCGCCCCGCCGTGCCCCCGCTTCATGCGCCGGAGCATCGCGTCGCTGGCGTGCTGCAGGGGCATGTCGACGTAGCGCACCACCCTGGGGTGCGTGGCGATGAGCTCGACGAGCTCCTCGGTGAGGGCCTCGGGGTAGAGGTAGTGGATGCGGATCCACCGCAGGCCCCTCACCTCGCCGAGGGCCTTGATCAGCGAGGCGAGCGAGGGGCGGCCCGGGAGGTCACGGCCCCACGCGATGGTGTCTTGCGAGACGACGTTGAGCTCCAGCGTGCCCATCTCCGCGAGCCGCGTGGCCTCGTCGACGATGTCGGCGAGGGGGCGGCTGCGCTGCTTGCCGCGGATCGCGGGGATCGCGCAGAACGAGCACGTGCGGTTGCAGCCCTCGGCGATCTTGAGGTACGCGCTGTGGCGCGACTGCGAGAGCACCCGCGGGTCGCTCGCGCGCAGCACGTAATCCGCGGGGTTGCCCACGAGCATCCGCTCGGCGCCGCCCTCGAGCACGTCGCGGAGCTTGAGCATGTCGCTCGACCCGAGGAAGTGGTCGACCTCGGGCATCTCCTTCGCGAGCTCGTCGGGGTAGCGCTGCGAGAGGCAGCCCGCGACCACGAGCTTCTCGCAGCTCCCCGACTCCTTGAAGCGCCCCATCTCGAGGATCGTGTCGATGCTCTCCTCCTTCGCGGGGCCGATGAAGCCGCAGGTGTTGACCACGATGTACTGCGCCTCAGACGGGTCGGCCGTGAGGTCGAAGCCGTTGCCCGTGGCGACGCCGAGCATCACCTCGGTGTCGACCCGGTTCTTGGGGCAGCCGAGCGAGACGAAATGGATCTTGCGCTTCATGACGGGGCGCAGTTCGTAGCACGGGGCGCGCGCCCCGCGCAGCGCCGTCAGTCTCGGAAGTTGATGTACTGCAGCTCGATGGGCATCTCGGTGCCGCGAAGGAGCTGGATCACGGCCTGGAGGTCGTCGCGGTTCTTTCCGGTGACGCGCACGGCGTCTTCTTGAATCGCGGCCTGCACCTTGAGCTTCGAGTTCTTCACGAGATCCACGAGCTTGCGCGCGTTGTCGCGGTCGATGCCCTCTTTGATCTTCACGACCTGGCGGAAGGTGCCCTTGCCGCCGGGCGCGGGCTTCTGCGCGTCGAGGTGCTTGAGCGACACGCCGCGCCGCACCATCTTGCCCTGCAGCACGTCGAGCGCGGCCTCGAGGCGGTTCTCGGAGCTCGACACCATCACCACCCCCTCGGCGGTCTTCTCGAGGGTGGTGCCCGTGTCACGGAAATCGAAGCGCGTCGCGATCTCGCGCTGCGACTGCTGGAGGGCGTTGTCGACCTCCATCATGTTGACCTTCGAAACGACGTCGAACGAGGGCATGGGCGTGGGGCGTGGTTTCTACACCAGCGCGCGGGCGGTTGCCACGGGATCGGCCAGGCGCTTGACCCTGCGCCCCTGCGGCGGTCTTCTCCGACGCATGCAAGAGCCGTCGCCCGCGACGATCGCCCCCGACGACGTCCGAGCCTCCGCGCCGCGCGAAGACGTCGCCGCGTGGGCGCGCCGGACGCAACGCGAGAAGGAGGCCGCGCTCGACGCGGAGGGGCGCATCCGCCTCGCGCTGCGCCTCGGGCTTCGGGCGCGCGCGCTGGCGACGCTGGTGCGGCGGTGACCGACGACGCGATCGCCGACGCGCTGGACGTCGCCGAGCGCGTGTCGGACGCGTTCGCGCGTCGCGGCCACAAGCTGGCGCTCATCGGCGCGGCGGCCATGGCGGTGCACGGCTACGCGCGCGCGACGCAGGACGTCGACCTCGGCGCGCTGGCCGTACCCCTCGTGACGCTGCGCGAGATCGCCGAGGAGCTGCGCGCGGCGGGGCACGCCGTCGAGCTCCGCGAGCCCGACGCGGCCGATCCCCGCGGGGGCGTCCTTCGCATCGAGGTCTCGGAGGAGCTGCAGGTCGACGTCGTGAACTTCGGCAACCCCTTCTCGGGCGCAGGCCGCCGCGTCGCCGCGGCCGCGCTGGGGGCGGAGACCCTGCCGGTCCCCGGGCGACGACTCGCGGTCGTGGAGGTCGCGCCGCTCGTGCTGCTGAAGCTCGCCGCGGGGAGCCGCTTCGACCTGCGCGACGCGGCCGAGCTGCTCGCGCGGCACCCGGAGGTCGACCGCGAGGCGCTCCGGGCGCAGTGCGAGTCGCTGCGCCTCGACCGCAAGCTCGCGCGGGTGCTCGCAGACCTCGCGGAACCGCCCGACGACGAGCCGCCCCCGTGAGCCCTGGCCTTCACGCCCTGCTCGCCCGCCACGGGCTGCTGGTACTTGCGCAGCGTCGCGAGGAAGGTCTGCTCCGCGGCGTCGATCCACGCGGCGGGGAGCTCGGCGGCCGTGGCGGCGATGGCCTCGGTCCACCGCTCGATGCGCGTGAGGCCCGGCACGCTGTCGACCGTGCGCACGGGGATGAGCGCCTCGTCGGCGATGGCCCTGGCCTGCTCGAGCTCGAGCACGTCGAGGGCCGCGCGCAGGCCCGCGCGCACCCGCTCGGCCTCGATCTCGCCCATCACCGGGTCGTTCTCGGGGCGGTGCTCGTTGAGGTAGCGCAGCATCAGCGCGCCCGCGCCCCACGTGCGAACCAGGTTGCCCGCGGCGTCGACGAGCCGCGAGTACGGCACGAAGCGGTCGATCACCCAGCGCAGGCCCTGCGTGACGTTGCCGCGGATCGTGGTCGACTCCTCGAGGTCGACCAGGATGCGCCGCGCGCTCGCGGTGAGCGTCACGCCCTTCGCCCGCGCCATGCGCTCGAACATCGCCGCCCGCAGCGTGCGCACGAGGGGCACGTCGAACATCGGGGGCAGCAGCAGCCGCGCGCCGCCGGCCATCACCCCGTACATCACCACCACGCCCTCGTTGAGCGCCCGACGCTTCATCGTGCGGCGGAGCCTACAGCGTCTCGCGGGGCGTTGTGAACTGCGCGCGCGATGAGCTCGCACGCGGGCGTGAACGCGTCGTCGGGCGGGTCGTAGTCGTAACACGTCGCCCACACGTTCACCTCGAGGAGCGACGGGGCCCCCTCGGCGAGCGCGACGTCCCAGCCGAGCGAGGGGGCCTCGGGCGCGAGCTCCCGGTGCGCCCGGAGCGCGAGCGCGCGGCCCTCGTCGAACCACGGCACGCGCATGCCCGCGAAGCGCCTCCGCGTGTCGGGGTGGCGGTCGAAGCGCACGGGCTCGCCCGATACGTAGGCGCCGAAGGTCTTCTTCGTGACGCCGGGCATGATCTCGCCCGTCTCGCGGTCGACCTGCGCCCAGATGCCGCCCTGCGCGGTGTTGTCAGCCGCCGCGCCCGCGCGGCCGATGCGAACGGCGCAGCGCGACACCGCGGGCTCGCCCGTCGCCGGGTCGAGCGTGGTGATCACCCGAAACGACGACAGCGGCGCCGCCTCGGGCAGCGCCCGCAAGAGGTCGGGGTGGTTGCGCAGGCGCTCCTGAAGAATGAGCCCGCCCGCGGCGTCGCCGAGCGCGCGCACGTCGTCGGCCGTGAGGGCCGCGACGCCGAAGCCCAGGTCGCGCTGCGGGTCCTTGGCGATGACCGTGCCCCCGCGCGCGACGGCCTCGGCGGGCGTGAGCGTCGGCGGCGTGGGCAGCCCGTGGCGCGCGCACGCGTCGAGAAAGTGACGCTTGTCGTCGACGCGCAGGTACTCGGGGCCCGCGCGGTGCCAGAGCCACGCGTAGTACATTCCGAGCGAGAAGTCGGGGCGCGTCCACGCGGCCTCGCGGTCGGTGTAGTCGCTCGTCGGGTGCATCACCGCGAGCTCGGGGTAGCCGAGGGCGAGGCGCCAGTACCTCACCGCGCCCCTCCCGCGCCGCAGCGCGCGAGCGAGCGCCACGAGCGGCCACGCGAAGAGAAAGAGGAGGTACATGCCCCGCAGCGGCAGCGCCCTTCGCAGCGAAGGTGAGAGCCGCGCGGCCTGGAGGTCTTCGAAGGTGCGCCCGTCGTAGCGCACGACCTCGCGCCACAATCGGAAGGGCTGTGAGAGGGCCCACGTCGGCACCTCGTCGGGGCGCGCGGGGCCCTCGCCGCGCAGCGCGAAGCGGTACACCCGGCGCCAGTAGGTGATGGGGCCCGCGCGCGTGTCGGTCATCGCGCACGGTGACCTATCACAAGCCGAGGGGTGTAGCGCTACGCCGCTTCGTGTCGTGCGCGGCCTCACCCGCGAGGGGCCGAGGCGCTCCGTTCGCCCGCGCGCCGCGCTGAAAACGCGCGCGTTACGGCGCGGCGTGCGCGCCCGTGGCCCGCGCGATGCAGCCGCATCGCTCGTACGAAAGGAGACGACACCCAATGCCCACCAAGGCCACGGTTCACAAGGCGAAGAAGTCGATGCGCTCGGGCAAGCGCCCGAGCACCGCCGCGGGCGAGTTCGTCCGCGAGGAGATGCACCACATCCGCGAGGGCAAGCACGGCGCGAAGTCGACGAAGCAGGCCATCGCGATCGGGCTCTCGAAGGCGCGCCGCGCGGGCGTGCCCGTGAAGCCCAAGGGCAAGTCCGCTTCGAAGAAGAGCGCGAGCGCGTCGGGCGGCCACGGGTCGACGAGCTCGCGGCGCAAGCCGTCGCGCACCCGCAGCGCGGCGGTTCACAAGGCGCTCGAGAAGGAGCCCCGTCGCGCCGCGTCGCACACGGCGCTCTCTCGGCAGGGTAAGCGCGCGGCGGCGAAGCGGCCCGCGTCGGCCCGCTCGGCGGCCGCCCGCAAGGCCGCGGCGAGCCGCACGCCCGCGCAGCGCTCGG
>JBDHVF010000545.1:0-5996 GCA_039809605.1 Polyangiales bacterium
ACGTGGATGCGGGCGGTGCTCGCCGGCGCGTCGCCGGGCTCCACGGGCTCGACGCGGGCGAGCGCGCCGCAGCGACGCGCGGGCGCGACGCGCAGCGAGACGGCGAGCGTGCGCGGCCCCCCGTCGGGCGCTTCGATCGAGGCCCCGTCGGCCGCGCGCACGAGCGGCGTGACGAGCAGCGCCGCGGGCGCGTCGGGCAGGAGCGGCTCCGTCGCGTCGAGGCGCAGCGCCGTGGGGTCGTGCGGATCGAGCGAGAGTCTCACGGGCACGAGCCGCGGGGCGTTGGTCGGCGAGAGCGCGCCGTCGCCGGCGTCGCTGCGCAGCGAGTCGGTCGCGGCGCCGGTGACGAGCATCGCGGCGCCCGTCACGGGCCACGCGAGCGCGCGGTCGAAGCGCACGGTCAGCGAGACCATGCGGCCGAGGGCGTCGAGGTCTCCGGTGGGCGTCTCGACGGCGACGAGGCGCAGGGGCGCAGGCGGGGCGCGCAGGGCCGGGGCCGTGATGCAACGGACGTTCAGTGCGAGGAGCGCGAGGGGGACCATGCGACGCATGGCCGGGTCATCGTGAGGGAGGGCCGAGAGGTTGCGTGCCGGGCGTGAAAATCAGCGCGCGTCGCGCGAAGCTTCGAACTCGGCGCGGGCGGCCTCGCGCAGCGCGGGGTCGGTGAGGAACTCCGCGGCGGTGCGGGCCATGGCGCGGGCGGCCTTGAGCATGGTGTCGATGCCCGCGGGCGAGGCGGCGGCGCGGGCGAACTCGTGCTGGTGGCAGAGCGTCTCGCCCTCGCCGCAGATGGCGAGCCAGGGGTGAATGGCGGGCACGACGTGGGAGACGTCGCCCATGTCGGTGCTGCCGGCGCCGACGCGGTCGTCGCTCTCGACGGCGCCGCGGCCCATGGCCGTGAGGTGGCGGCCGAAGGCGCGCGCGAGGGCCATGTTGTTGACCATGTCGCGGTAGCCCTGGCGCACGGCGAGCTCGACCTCGACGCCGCAGGCGAGGGCGGCGCCGCGGGCGCAGCGCTCGACGATGGCCCTCACGCGCTCGAGCTCGCGGCCGTTGCGCGCGCGCACCGAGAACTCGCACGCGGCGCGCTCGGGGATGATGTTCACGGCCTGGCCGCCGTTGGTGACGAAGCCGTGCACGCGCACGCCGTCGCGAAAGTGCACGCGCTGCGAGTCGATGAGCGAGAAGGTCTGCATGCACGCGGTGAGGGCGCTGGCGCCGTCCCACGGGGCGGCCGCGGCGTGGGCGGGGCGGCCGCGGAAGCTCATGGTGATCCACACGCTGGCGAGCGCGGGGTGCGAGACGAGGTCGCGGTCGAAGGGGTGGAACATCATGGCCGCGTCGACGCCCTCGAAGACGCCCTCGCGCACGAGGATGATCTTGCCTCCGCCGCCTTCTTCGGCCGGGGTTCCGACGAGGTCGACGGCGCCGCCGAGGTCGCGCGCGAGGGGGGCGAGCGCGAGGAACGCGCCCACAGCGCCCGCGGCGATGAGGTTGTGCCCGCACGCGTGGCCGATCTCGGGCAGCGCGTCGTACTCCGCGAGGATCGCCACACGGGCCGCGCCCTCTCCCGCGCGCGAGCGCAGGGCCGTGGCGAGGCCGCCGAGGGGGCGCTCGACGGCGTGCCCGTGGGCCTCGAGGGTCTCGGCGATCCGGGCCGAGGCGCGGTGCTCTTCGAAGCGCAGCTCGGGGTTCGCGTGGATCTCGAGGGAGAGCGCGGTGAGCGCCTCGCGGTGCCGCTCGACGCCCTCGTCGATGCGCCGGGCGATGTCTTCGTGCAGGGCCATGGTGGCCGTCGGGAGTAACGCGCGCGGGCAGGAAAGTCCATGCCGCGCCCGGCGTGTGGTAGAGCCTCGGGCGCCGTGGACATCCACTCTGCCATCGACGCGGTCGCGAAGGGCAAGCTGCAGCCGGTCTACCTGCTCGCGGGCGACGAGCGGCTGCTCATCACGCGCTGCGCCGACGCGATCCGCGCGGCGACGGTGGGGGGCGGCCCGCGGGGCCTCTCCGAGGACCTCTTCGACGCGAAGCAGACCACGGGCGCGACGATCATCAACGCGTGCCGCACGCTGCCCATGATGGCGAAGCGCCGGCTGGTGACGGTGCGCGGCGTCGAGGAGATGCGCAAGGCCGACCAGGAGGCCCTGCTGCCCTACCTCGAGAAGCCCGAGCCGACGGCGGTGCTGGTGCTCGTGGCGCCGGGCTTCGACATGCGCGTGAAGCTCGCACTCACCGCGAAGGAGAAGGGCTGCCTCTTCGTGGCGAAGCCCCCGAGCGAGGGCGAGCTGGTGCCGTGGATCGAGCGCGAGGCGAAGGGGCGCGGCATCACGCTGGAGCCGGGCGCGGCCGAGTCGCTCGCCATGTCGATCGGCCCCGACCTCTCGATGCTGGGCGACGCGCTCGAGCGGCTGCAGCTCTACACCGCGGGCGCCGCGGTGACGACGCGCGCGGTCGACGAGGTGGTGACGCCGGTGCGCGAGATCCCCGCGTGGGACCTCGCCGACGCCATCGGGCAGCGCAACGTGGCGTCGTGCCTGACGATCCTCGCGCGGCTCACGGCGCAGCGGCAGCACGCGCTGCCGACGCTGGGGCTCATCGCCCGCCAGGTGCACCAGCTCGCCAAGGCGCGCGCGCTGGCCGACGGCAAGATGCAGGGCGCGCTCGCGTCGGTGCTGCGCATGCCGCCCTTCGCGGCCGAGAAGGTCGCCCAGCAGGCCAAGCGCTGGTCGCCCGCGCAGCTCCAGCGCGCGCTGCGCGTGCTCGCGGCCACCGACGCGGCGCTCAAGGGCGCGAAGCGCGGCGACGAGCGCGTGCTCGAGGAGTGCGTGATCGCCCTCTGCGGCGGCCCCGGCATGGGCGAGACGGCGATGCGCTGAGCGGTCACGCCTCGTCGACGACGGGGTTGCGCAACACGCCGACGCCGCGCACCTCGACCTCGACGACGTCGCCAGGCTGCATGTAGACGGGGGGGGAGCGCTTCCACCCGACGCCGCCGGGGGTGCCGGTGGCGATCACGTCGCCGGGCGCGAGCTCGGTGAAGGTGCTCACGTAGGCGATGAGGGCGGGCACGTCGAAGATGAGCAGGTCGGTCGTGGCGCGCTGCATCTCGTGGCCGTTGAGGCGCAGGGTGACCTCGCTCTTCGAGGGGTCGGGGAGCTCGTCGGGGGTGACCATCCACGGCCCGAGGGCGCCCGTGGAGACGAAGTTCTTGCCCGGCGTGAACTGGCTGGTGTGCCGCTGCCAGTCGCGCACGCTCGCGTCGTTGAAGCACGCGTAGCCCGCGACGTGATCGAGCGCGCGCTCGCGGGGCACGTGGCGCCCGGCGCGCCCGATGATCACGGCCATCTCGCCTTCGAAGTCGAGCTGGTGCGACGCGCGCGGGCGCACGAGGGCGCCGCCGTGGCCGACGAGGGTGTTGGCGAAGCGGGTGAAGAGCGTGGGGTGCTCGCTCTCTGCGCGGCCCGTCTCGAGCCGGTGGGCGAGGTAGTTCACGCCCACGCAGAGCACCTTGTCGGGCCACGGGATCACGGGCAGAAAGGTCACCTCGTTGCGCGCGAGGTCGGGGACGCGCGCCCGCACCCAGCGTTCCACGTCTGCCATCGCGTCGGCCTCGAGGGCGCTTCGAAGGGTCGGGTAGCGGCCGTTGAGGGCGCCGCCCACGTCGATGATCCCGTGGTCGGTGACGGCGCCCCAGGAGGCGCGCGGTCCGTGGCGGTAGCTCGCGATGCGCATGGAGTGATCCGTGAGTGGGTGTTCAGGTCGCGTCGGCGACGCGGGCGTAGCGGCGGTTGTGATACACCAGCGGCTCGGCCGCCGCGCCCATGTGCAGCGCGGTGACGTCGCCGAGGCAGAGGGTGTGGTCGCCGGCCGCGACGAGGTCGCGGACGCGCGCCGAGAACGCGCCGAGCGCGCCCGGCAGGAGGGCGACGCCGTCGGCGTCGGGCGACCAGGCGAAGTCTGAGAAGATGTCTCCGCGCTGCTCATGGGGGCTCGCGAAGAGGTCGGCGAGCGGCCGCTGCGACTCGCCCAGGAGGTTCACGGCGAACGACGAGGCGTCTTGCAGCATGGAGAGCGAGCGCGACGCGTTGGTCGCCGACACGAGCACGATCGGGGGCGCGAGGGAGACCGTGAGGAAGGCCGTGGCCGTGAAGCCGTCGTGCAGGGGAGCTCCGGGGCCCACGGTCTCGTGCCTGCGGAGCACGGTGACCACCGTCACGCTCGCCGCCCAGTTGCGCGCCAGGCGACGGTACGCGTCGGCGTCGGTCGCGGGAAAGGTCTCGAAATCATGGGCGGTCGCAGCGGACATCGCGCCTCTCGGGTGCGGTCGGTGAGGAGTGCCGGAGGGCGCTTGTACGTCGTGTCGGGGCCCGCGCAAAGGCCCGCGGGAGGGGAGTGCTCAGCTTTTCTGTCGAGGTGGGCTCAGGGCCGGCGCCGGGTCCGCCGTAAGGAAGAGGCAGAGCCCAGAACATGGCGACTTCACGCGTTCACGACGATGGTTCGACTGGCCGCAGCGCCGTCACGGTGCGCTCCGCGGTGGCGAAAGGAGGCATTTGAAATGAGAGCCGACCCCTCCCCCTCCTCCGCGGCGCCGGCGCTGTTCCCTCGGGAGCCCCGACGCGTCGGCAGGTTCGACTTCCTCATGCGCCTCGGGCAGGGGGGCATGGCCACGGTGTACCTCGCGCGCACGGTGGGAACGGGCGGGTTCCAGCGCCTGGTCGCCATCAAGCTGATGCACCAGTTCCTCGGGGCCGACGGGCAGTTCGTGGAGATGTTCCTCGACGAGGCCCGCGTGGCGGCGAACATCCGCCACCCCAACGTGGTGTCGATCGTCGACCTCGGCACCGACGGCGAGCACCTCTTCATGGTGATGGACTACGTCGAGGGCGACACCCTCGCCGCCGTCGAGGGCACCGCCGCGCGCCTGGGCCGCGCGATCCCGCTCGGGGTCGTGCTGCGCATCGTGCTCGACGCGCTCTCGGGCCTCGACGCGGCCCACGAGCTCAAGACCCCCGACGGGGTCGACCTCAAGGTCGTGCACCGCGACGTCTCCCCGCAGAACATCCTCGTGGGCGTCGACGGCGCGTCGCGCCTCACCGACTTCGGCATCGCGCGCGCCGAGCAGCGCATCGCCACCACGCGCACGGGCATGCTCAAGGGCAAGGCCCCGTTCATGGCCCCCGAGCAGTTCGAAGGCCGCCCCGTCGACCGCCGCGCCGACGTGTTCGCGATGGGCGTCACCCTCTGGGAGGCCATCGCGCTGCGCAGGCTCTACCCGGGCCGCGAGAGCTACGAGCAGGCCGTCCGCAACTCGCGCGCGCCCTACCGCCCCCTCAAGGAGATCCTCCCGTCGGTGCCCGACTCCCTCGACGGGATCGTGCGCAAGGCCCTCGCGCACAACCCCGCGGACCGCTACCCCACGGCCGCGGCCTTCGCCGACGCGCTCGAGCACGAGTACCGCTCGATCCTCGCGTCGCACCGCCAGGTGGGCGCGTTCATGGCCGCCGTCGCGGCCGAGAAGATCCAGCGCGAGCGCGACGCCGTGCGCAAGGCCCCCAAGCCCGTCGAAGACGCCGGCGCCCACGCGGGCGGGCGTACGCCGCGCGCCACGGCCTTCGGGATGCGCAAGCCCGACGCGCCCATCTCGCCCATGGCGATGCAGGCCTTCGACTCGCGGCCGCCCGAGAAATTCCCGTCGATCCCGCCCGCGAACGACACGCGCCTCGACGACGACGACCCCGAGGTCGCCGCCGCGCTCCTCGCCCTGCAGGAGATGCCCGAGGGCGAGCCCGGAGAGCTCGCGCCGTCGAAGCCCCCGGCCAGCGACGACGAGCTCCCCCGCCCGCTGCGCCGCGAGGACGACCTGCCCGCCGTCGCCCGCGGGAACACCCCGACGCGCAACGCGGGGCTGCCCGCGCGCCGCGCCCGCGCCGCGACGATGTCGGCCCACGGCGTCGCGCCCGGCGCTCGCCGCAGCACGCCGCCGCGCCTGCGCAGCA